>DVKZ01000120.1 GCA_018715775.1 Candidatus Fimousia stercorigallinarum
TTTATTAATTAATAAACATTTTTCGGATCTTTTAAGATCGGCTGATAGCCGGTATCTTTCAAAGCCTTTATAATCTTATTTTTATGGTCTGTTCCGAAAGCTTCCATTGTGATCGTCAATTCCACCTTCGAATTACGGTTAATGCTGACAAACTGGTTGTGTTCCAGACGGATAATATTTCCCTGCGCTTGTGCAATGATCTTAGATACTCTTGTCAGTTCGCCCGGTTTATCCGGCAGAAATACGGAAACGGTAAAGATTCGGTCACGCACGATCAATCCATGTTGTACCAGCGAAGAAAGTGTGATGACGTCCATATTTCCTCCGCTGATAATCGCAACGACCTTCTTTCCGGTCACATCCAGATGCCTCAATGCAGCAACGGTTAAAAGACCGGAATTTTCTGCAAGCATTTTATGATTTTCAATCAAATCTAAAAAGGCTACGATCAATTCTTCATCTTCTATCGTAATAATATCATCAAGATTCTGTTGGATATATGGGAAAATCTTCTTTCCCGGCGTCTGTACTGCAGTACCATCGGCAATCGTATTCACGTGTTCTACCGTTGTTACTTTACCGGCTTCTAAAGAAGCTTTCATGCAGGCAGCTCCCGCAGGTTCTACCCCGATCACTTTTATATGCGGATTTAAAAATTTCGCCAGTGTCGATACCCCGGTTGCAAGTCCGCCGCCGCCAATTGGTACAAGAATAATATCTACGGTTGGGAGATCCTTAAAAATTTCCATCGCGATCGAACCCTGTCCAGTCGCAACGTCCAGATCATCAAAGGGATGTACAAATGTCATTCCGCGTTTTTCCGCCAGTTCAATCGCAAAATCACTTGCTTCATCAAACACATCCCCTTTCAGGATCACTTCCGCTCCAAGAGCTTTCGTACGGTTTACCTTCATCAGTGGAGTTGTCGTTGGCATAACAATCGTTGCCGGGACATGATTGGCTCTTGCAGCATAGGCAACTCCCTGCGCATGGTTACCGGCCGATGCTGTGATCAGCCCTTTTTCTTTCTCTTCCTGAGACAATGTACTGATTTTATAATAAGCACCGCGGATCTTATAGGCGCCGGTCAGCTGCATATTCTCCGGTTTTAAATACACATGATTTCCTGTTTGTTCTGACAGATAATCACTTTTCATTAATTTTGTAGGAATTATCACTTCCTGTACTTTTTCATATGCTTCTTCAAATTTTCTTAATGTAAGCACCTGGTTACCACTCCTTTATCATTCACTAAATAAAATGCTGACGAAAATATCTGTATCAAATTTTAACAGATCATTGATATGCTCTCCGAGACCAATGTATTTTACCGGAAGTCCCAGCTCCGTTTGGATTGCGATCGCAATACCTCCTTTTGCCGTTCCGTCCATCTTTGTAAGGATAATACCGGTAATGTCTGCCGCCTCCATAAACTGTTTTGCCTGATTCATTGCATTCTGACCCGTTGTTGCATCTAAGACGATCAACGTTTCTCTCTTTGCCTCCGGGTATTCCCGGTCGATCACGCGGTTGATCTTGGCGAGCTCATTCATGAGATTCTTTTTATTATGCAGACGTCCGGCCGTATCACAGATCAAAAGATCTGTATTTCGCGCCTTTGCTGCACGACAGGCGTCAAATACGACTGCTGCCGGATCTGTTCCTTCGTCATGTGCGATCATATCTACTTTAGCAAGATCCGCCCACACTTGCAGCTGATCGATCGCTGCAGCACGGAACGTATCTGCCGCTGCGATCAAAACATTTTTTCCTCTTGCCTTCTGTTCTGCTGCCAGCTTTCCGATACTGGTCGTCTTTCCAACGCCATTGACACCGATCACAAGCATGACTGTTTTTTCATTTTCAAATGCAAAGGCATCTTCTTCCAATTCCATCTGATCTTTGATTACCTGCTGAAGCAGCTTTCTACATGCTTCCGGTTCCCGGATACCTTCTACACGAACGCGGTGGCGCAGATCCTCAATGATTTTTAACGTTGCATCCACACCGACATCCGCCATGATCAATGTTTCTTCCAATTCATCATAAAAATCATCGTCAATACTTGTAAACGCATGAAAAACGGAATCAAATCCCCGAGAAAGATTTTCACGAGTTTTCGTCAACCCTTCATAAACTTTTTTAAAAAAACCTTTTTTTTCTTCTGCCATAATATCCTCCCGATATGATATCTCTCTTTTTTCTCCCTTTTAATCATCCAATTCATGTTCAATCAAATTTACAGAAACAAGCGAAGAAACTCCCTTTTCCTGCATCGTGATGCCGTAGAGCATATCCGCTGCCGACATTGTTCCCTTTCGATGCGTGATCACAATAAACTGTGTATCTTTGGTCAGTTTATGTAAATAGCGGCTGAATCGACCAACATTCGAATCGTCCAGTGCCGCTTCGATTTCATCTAACAGACAAAACGGCGATGGTTTCAGGCTCTGAATCGCAAACAACAGACTGATTGCCGTCAGCGCTTTTTCTCCACCGGATAACTGCATCATATTCTGCAGTTTTTTTCCCGGGGGCTGAGCGATGATCTGAATTCCGGCCTCTAATACGTCTTCCCCTTCTGTTAATTCCAACTGTGCATGGCCGCCGCCAAACAATTCACGGAAAACTGCTGCAAACATTTCTTGAATATCCCGGAATTTCTCACGAAACTGCTTTCTCATTTCTGATTCCAATTCTTTAATCAATGTCACAAGCTGGCTTTCCGCTTTCACAATATCTTCATGCTGATCCATAAGAAATTCATATCGTTCCGATACTTTCTTATATTCTTCAATGGCATTGATATTGATCGATCCAAGGCCTTTGATCCTGTTCTTCCACTTGCTGATTTCTTTTTTTAGCTCGGTATCTGAAAGCGTGATCTCATCTTTCCACTGCTCTTTTGCCATTCGATAAGTCATTTCATAGGACTCCCACATATAATCCGTCAGACTCTGGATCTTTTCATCCAGCTTATCCTTGCCGGACTGCAGACGATACAGTTCTTTGTCCAACGCAGCCATATGCCGGCTGAGCGATTCCCGTTCTTCTATGGAATGCTTATACTGCAGGTTTTTCTGTTTTTCCCTCTGTTGAATCGTTTTTAATTCAACTTCACCGTCCATGATCGATTTTTCCAGATCATGAATCTTTTCATGAGTCTGTGCAATACGGTCCTCAATATGCATCAGCATATCTTCCCGTTCATCGGCATCATCCCTGATTTCCTCCAGATCATACTCCAGACGTTCAATCTCTTCCCGCACGCGAGTTTCATTTTCTTTTGAAAAATGTAATTGCTGTTCATAAGAATTTGCCTGAAGCTGGATTTCCGAAAGTTCATTGACGTGATGATCTTCTCTTTCTTTCAAGTTCAAAAGCTGCTGCTCCAAGTTCTTCTGCCTTGATTCACCCGTCTGGTTCTGCTGTTCCAGTCCTTTTTTCTGATCCAAAAGCTTTTTCACATTTTCTGCCATTGCCTTTTTATCATCTTCCAAAGACGTTTTTTCCATTTCCAGTTCATCCCTGGTGCGTTCCATCTCCATACATCGGTTTTCCATTTGCTGGCGGTTTAACACAACCGTGTTCATATCAAGCGAACGATCCCTATCTTCTTTCTCCAATGCTTGAATCTGTGCTTCCAGTGCTTCTTTTTCTTCTGAAATAGAAGCATAATCTGCTTTTAACTCAAGATATTCTTTCTTTTTTTGTTTTTCCAGCCTTCTCGCCTCTGCAATCTCTCGATTTCTTGCAAGTAGATTACTGGAATGCTTAAATGCACCTCCGGTCATCGCGCCGCCCGGATTTAAGGATTCTCCGTCCAATGTCACGATCCGCATTGAATAGTGATATTTTCTCGCCAGAGCAATCGCCTGATCGATTGTAGCGACAATTACGATCCGTCCGAGCAGTGACGCCAGAAGCTGTTCAAATCGTTCTTCTGTCTGTACCAGCGAACTGGCAAGTCCTATGACCCCCGGCTCTTTCAGTGCCTCTTCCTGTCGAAACGGATATCTGTTTTTTACAGCATTCAACGGTAAGAACGTTGCTCTGCCATATCGTTTTTCCTTTAAAAAAGCAATCAGCTGCTTTGCTGTCTGCTCGTCATCTGTGACAATATTCTGAATACTGCCACCCAAAGCCGTTTCAATCGCAATCTCATACTTCTTTTCAACTTTAACGATATCGGCAACAACGCCGATGATTCCCGGGTAACGGGATTTTTGTTCCATTACGCGTCGAATGCTGTTGCCATATCCATCATAACGCTCTGCCATATTTTTCAGCGTTTCCAGACGAGATTGAATCCGAAAAATTTCCTGTTTTTTATCTTCTCCCTTTTGCGCAAGAAGATTTCCCTTCCTGATCAAAACACTTTTCTGCTCCAGCGCCCGATGGATATTTTTCAATGTTTCCGCTTCGAGCTTCTGAAGTTCTTTTAATCGTTTATCATACTGCGCCCGGCTACTGATGATCGTATCATATTCACTTTTATTTTCCTGCAGGCGTTTATTTAAATCTTCAATCCGAAGCGTCAGCTGCTCCCGGATCGTGGTAAAATGCTCCACCTGATGAGAAATCTGTGTCCGATCTTCCTCGACTCCTTTCATTCGACCGAGAAGTTCATCCAACTGCCTCTGTACATCCGCCTTTTGCTGCTCCACCGCATCCAACGCCCAGCGCTCTTCTTTTTCTTTTTGTGCATTTTGCTGCTGACGAGCGAGAATCTGATCTTTCTGAGACAAAATTCCCGTCAACTGCTGACGTCTGCCATCCAAATCCGTCTCAACACGGGAAACATTCGAAAAATAATGTTCTTCTTTTGTCTTTTCTGTTTTGATCTGTTCATTTAAAACGTTGATCTCGCCCTCTAATTTTTCTTTTTCTACTCGTTTTTGCTGAAGATCTTCGATCTGATCTTCTGCTTGAGAACGCAGTGCAGACAACTCCTGCTCTAATCCATCATTTTTCAATTTTGTATTTTCATATTGTTCACGCCCATTCCGGATATCCCGTTCCATTACCCGGATATGAGCCTCCATTTCACTTTGTTCTTTCTGCATCCGCGTCTGTTCCAGTAAAAACAACTGGATATCTGCATTCCTCAGCCCATCCCGATACAGGAGATAGTCCTTAGCTTTTGCGGCCTGCTCTTGAAGCGGTCCGACTCTGTCTGTCAATTCAGATAAAATATCATTGACACGATCCAGATTCTCTCGTTCTTTTTCCAAAGACTTTTCTGCCGTCAGTTTATTCCTTTTATATTTGATAATTCCGGCAGCCTCATCAAAAAGCTCTCTTCGTTCTTCCGGCTTTCCATTCAGGATCTTTTCTACCTGCCCCTGACCGATGATCGAATATCCTTCTTTTCCTATTCCAGTATCAAAGAACATTTCTACGATATCTTTTCTTCTGCAAACGGAATGATTTAACAAATATTCACTTTCTCCCGAACGATACACGCGCCTCGCAACCGTCACTTCATCATAACTTACCGGAAGGCTGTGGTCACTGTTATCAAAGGTGATCGCAACATAGGCAGATCCCATCGGTTTTCGGATCTCCGTCCCTGAAAAAATCACATCTTCCATCTTCGATCCCCTCAGCTGCCTGGCACTCTGTTCTCCAAGCACCCATCGAACCGCATCCGCCACATTACTTTTTCCGCTTCCATTCGGCCCGACGATACCGGTGATCCCATCCTGAAAACGAAATACCATCTTATTCGCAAATGATTTAAATCCGTGTACTTCTATACATTTTAAATACATCTTTCCCTTTGCTCCGCCTTCAGCTTTTTAATCGCTTCATATGCAGCCATCTGTTCTGCCGCCTTTTTTGTGCGTCCGATCCCATTACACAATGCACGATTTCCAAAATATACAGTAACGGTAAATTCTTTGCAATGATCCGGTCCTTTTTCCTCTACCAGCTCATACCTTACGCCGCGCCCCGCTTCTCTTTGCGCCATTTCCTGCAGAATTGTCTTGGCATCATAAAAAAGTGTCTTATCTTCTACATCCTGTAATAAATATTTTTCTACGAAAATCCTTGCTTGTTCAAATCCGCGGTCCAGGTAGATCGCACCGATCACAGATTCAAATGCATCTGACAAAATGGAATCTCTCTCTCTTCCGCCTGTCATATCCTCTCCTTTGCTTAAAAGCAAATATTTTCCTAGAGAAATATCTTTGGCACACATGGCAAGTGTATATTCACAAACCAGACTGGAACGCAATTTCGTCAGCTTTCCTTCATTTTTTGTCTTGTACGTGTGGAATAGATAATCACTGATGATCAGCTCCAGTACCGCATCTCCAAGAAATTCCACCCGCTCATTGTTTTCTACGCGTTTCATACGGTGTTCATTGGCATAAGAACTATGTGTCAATGCCATCCGCAATAATTTCTTATCCTTAAAATGATAATCAATAATTTCTTCTAATTCTTCAAAGTTCTTTAAACTGTTCATAATCTCTCCTTTCTTGGAACAATGGATATGACGGATACCGATCTGTTCCGTACATACCCATTCTCTTTAAGGATCCTTTATTTTTTTCCTAATTGTTCACGGATCTTGTCATTGATTCCCTGTTCCATAAATGCAATGCACTGTCCAATCGCAACCCTGACTTCTTTTGCCTTGGAGTTTCCGTGCATCTTCACTACCAGTCCATTCAAGCCGAGAAGTGGAGCTCCACCATACTCGGAAGCATCAAACATCTTCAGAACGTCTTTTAATGCCGGTTTGATCAAAAGTCCTCCGATCTTACCGCGCGTCGAAGACATAATACCGTCCTTGATCGCATGGATCAGTGTCGAAGACAAGCCCTCTGCCAGTTTTAAAATGACATTGCCGACAAATGCCTCACATAATACAACATCTGTTTCTCCGTCAAAAATTTCCCGCGGTTCGATATTACCGGCAAAATTAATGGTATCAAGTTCCTTTAACATCGGAAAGACTTCTTTTACAAGTGCATTTCCCTTTGCCTCTTCCTCACCGATATTCACAAGCGATACTTTGGGATTCTTCACTCCAACGACACGTTCCATATAAATAGAACCCATCTGCGCAAACTGCACGAGATGTTCGGATCTGGCATCCACATTTGCACCACAATCGATCAGAAGAGAAACCCCCTTCATCGTTGGGATCACCGTTGCCAGAGGAGCTCGTTTGATACCGCGGATCTTACCGGTGATCACCTGACCTCCGACCAATACTGCACCAGTACTGCCTGCAGAAATCGCAGCATCCGCTTTTCCGTCTTTTACCATTTTCAGAGCAACAACGAGAGAAGAATCTTTTTTTCTGCGGATTGCTTCCACCGGTCCTTCATTACAGGAAATCACTTCTGTTGTATGCACAACCTCTATCTGTTCTTTCTTATATTCATGCCTGGACAGCTCATCCTTGATTCCATCGCTGTCTCCAACCAGGATCACCTTGATATTATCATGCTCCTTTACCGCATCTACTGCGCCCTTTACAACTTCTACAGGAGCATAATCTCCGCCCATCGCATCAATTGCAATTCGAATTATCTGACTCATAGCTGCCTCCATTTTCTAAAAATCACAATAAGACGAAACCTTTCGGTTTCGCATCATTAATTTCAAATATACTTTAACTAATTAAGTCTATCATAATCAATTTAAAAGCACAAGCTGTTATTTAGATAAGCATCCCAAGGCATTGTTCAAATTCTACTCCATCCGGGCAATAGGTTTCTGTCTGCGGAGATGCAAGAATCGATGCATTCAGGAAATCCCCTGCTTTTTTTATCACATCGTTTAATTCATCGCCGCGTGCAATACCTCCCGCTATAACCGAAGCAAAAAGATCTCCGGTTCCGGAATAACTCCCTCCGATCTTCGGCACCCCAACTAAGCTTCTATGCTCCTGGTCAAATGACAGATTGCCCATCATAAGAATCCCGTTCTCCATATAATGAAGTCCTGTTACAATGACCGTTCGTGACACATCTTCACAAATAATATCAACCAGACGCCCCACCTCTTCGATCAGACGTTCTTTCTCATTGATATTGTGGATTTTTTCATAGTCAGAGTCCGTCAACAGACACAATTCTGTCAGGTTCGGAGTGATAATATCTGCCTTTAACGCCAGTTTTTTCATCAATTGACACAGTTTTGGCGTAAACATATCATAAACTTCTCCATCATCTCCCATAACGGGATCCACGATTAAAAATACATCTTTCTTATAAAATGTATCTAAAAAACGAAAAATATTCCGGATCTGCTCTTCTCCTGCCACAAAACCTGTATAAATCCCATCAAAAGAAGCACCCATTTTTTCCCAGTTTTTTCGAAAGATTTCCATATGATCTGTATAATCATCACAAAAATAATCGGGATAACCGGTCTGTGCAGTTAAAATCGCCGTTGGAAGCGGACACGGCTGTACGCCCATAACAGACAAAACAGGAATCGCCGCTGTCAGCGAGCATTTCCCAAATCCAGATAAATCATTGATCACAGCCACCTTTTTCGCCATAGTTCATACTCCTTTACGCAAAAAAACTGGAAACCGCGAATCCCAGCGATTTCCAGTCCGTTTTGTTATTATTTTACTGTGATGATCTCTTTTTTGTTGTAAGATCCACAAGCTTTACATACTCTATGAGGCATCATTAATTCACCACATTTGCTGCATTTTACTAATGTTGGTGCGCTCATCTTCCAGTTAGCTCTACGTTTATCTCTTCTAGCTTTAGAAGATTTGTTCTTTGGACAAATTGACACGGTCTACACCTCCTTAAAATTATTGAAGATATCTTGAATCGCCGCCATGCGGGGATCCGGCACGGACTGATCACAGCCGCAATCTTTTTTATTTCGATTCGTCCCGCAAACAGGACAGATTCCTTTACAATCATCTTTGCAAAGGACTTTCATCGGAATCTTTGGAAGCAGTTCTGCACAAATCAGCCGTTCCACGTCTAGATTGTTTCCTTCAATAAAAGTTTCCTGATTCCATTCATCATCTCGATCCGATTTATCATATTCCTTATCTAAACGGATCGGGCATGTCCATGGAACTTCTTCCAGACAACGGTCGCATAAGAGTGCAAGCGTAATATCCGCCTGTACGAGAAAATGCAGCTGATTCTTCCCGATGTTCTCAACTCGCAGTTTCACAAGCGGCTGACCAGTCACCCGGTAACTGCTGCCCATAAATTCTATGGTCTCTGATTCGAAAGGAACTGAAAAATCATCTTTATATGATGGTACTGATAAAATTTTCGATAAATTAATTAACATAATATCTCCTATTTTTCATACTGTTCTATTATATCGACACAGTATCTGTTTGTCAAGGACGTTTTCAAACTTTCTTTCATCAGTTTTTCACATTCATTCGAAGCCGTCATCTTTCAGAAAAATTCTGGATCTTATAATAATGCTGCCGTATTTCTTGCGATCATCAATTCTTCATTTGTAGGTACACAGAGTAATTTTACCTTTGAATCATCAGCAGAAATGATCGCTTCTTCACCGTGAACGCGATTACGTTCTTCGTCGATCTTCGCACCTAAATATCCTAAATATCCGCAGATTTCTGCACGAGTTTCGCCATCATTTTCACCAAGGCCTGCTGTAAATGCGATCGCATCCACACCGTTCATTGCTGCTGCATAAGCACCGATGTATTTTGCAACACGATATCTGTGTACTTCTAAAGCATATGCTGCCCACTTATTTCCTTCGTCTGCCGCTGCTTTTACATCGCGGAAGTCTGAAGAAACACCGGACAATCCATATACGCCGGATTTTTTATTTAAAATATCCATCACTTCTCCAAGCGTCATATTTTCCTGATTTGCGATGAATTCCAGAATTGCAGGATCCAAATCACCAGAACGTGTACCCATAACGAGACCTTCTAATGGAGTTAATCCCATAGATGTATCAATACATTTACCGTATTTTACTGCAGATAAAGAAGCTCCGTTTCCTAAATGGCACACGATGATTTTTAAATCTTCCGGTTTCTTACCTAAAATCTCAGCTGTCTTTGCTGATACAAACTGATGAGAAGTACCATGGAAACCATAACGTCTGATACCGTATTTTTCATAATATTCATGAGGCAGTGCATATAAGTAAGCTTTCGCAGGCATAGTCTGATGAAATGCCGTGTCAAATACTGCCACCATCGGAAGGCCAGGCATTAATTCTTTGCATGCATTGATACCGATCAGGCAAGCAGGATTGTGAAGAGGAGCAAATACATTACATGCTTCGATCTCTTTGATCACTTCATCTGTAATGATGCAGGAAGAAGTAAACTTTTCTCCTCCGTGAACAACTCTATGTCCAACTGCACTGATCTCATCTAAGGACTTTACTACACCATTCTGGGCATCGGTCAGCTGTTCCAACACTAACTTGATCGCAACGGTGTGATCCGGCATAGCAGGAGTCAGTTTAATTTTTTCTTTTCCTGCAGGCTGATGAGTTAATGCACCATCAATACCGATTCGTTCACATAATCCTTTTGCCAGTACCTTTTCTGATGCGGAATCAATTAACTGATACTTTAATGATGAGCTTCCACAGTTAATTACTAAAATGTTCATAATTTATATCTCCTTTGGTGTTATTATTATATACATCTTACAAATCATAAATAATTTTACTCGCTTTTTCTTTCAATATCAATACTCTATTTTATACTTTTTGTCTATCAATTTTCATATATTTTTCTCTGGGTTTTGTGTATAATAACCATAACGAATTTATAAGAAAGGACCATACTATGAAAACAGCAGCGATCATATGCGAATATAATCCTTTTCACAATGGACACCGCTATCAAATTGAACAGATTCGAAAGCAGCTGCATGCCGATCATATCATTGCCGTCATGAGCGGAGATTTTGTGCAACGCGGTACCCCGGCATTTTGCGATAAATATGCAAGAGCGGCTTTTGCATTACATAATGGAATTGATCTCGTTTTGGAGCTTCCTGTCTGCTACGCGGGCTCCAGTGCCGAATTCTTTGCATTTGGGGGCATTTCCCTCTTAAACGCCCTTCACTGCGTTGATTATCTTGTCTTTGGAACAGAATCTGCATCCCTTGCACCACTTTCTGTATGTGCAAAATTATTTACCGAAGAACCGGTTGAATACCGCCGGCTTTTAAAACAGCAGCTTAAATGCGGCGCATCCTTTCCTGCTGCCCGGGCATATGCTGCTTCTCAGGCAGCCGGCATGGATCTGTCCGGTTTTCTGACGCAGCCAAATAATATTCTTGGTATCGAATATTTAAAAGCACTTCTCCGATGCAGATCAGAAATCCGCCCATATGCGATTCAAAGGACCGGTGCAGGTTATCATGATATCAATCTTCATCCAGTCGCCTCTGCTACCGGGATCCGAAGAGAAATGCTTACAAACGGTGTGAAGGAAGAACTCCATCCGACCGTCCCTGACGATGTTTTTTCCTATTTTAAAACATCCTTTGGCAAAACTTTCCCGATTACATGGGATGATTTCAAAGATATGCTCTATTATCAATTGATCACGGAACCGCATCCGGAACGCTATCTCGATCATCATCCTGAACTAATGGATAGAATTGTAAAAAACATTCGGAATTACCCGGATATTGAGACGTTGATCGCAAACGTAAAAACAAAAAACTTTACTTATGCACGGATCAGCCGTTATCTCCTGCATCTGATGCTGAAAATCACTCCAACAGAAGCTTCTGCTCCATGTACCTATGCAAAAATCCTCGGAATAAAAAAGAGCCATTCTCAATTGATCCGGCATCTGCATCACTCCTCTGATATCCCGGTTATTCAGAAAATATCACAGTATCCGGCTCATTTGGAAGGAAATGCTCTATACTCTTTTGAACAGACACTGACCGCAACAACATTATACCGCTATGCTGTGGGGAAAAAATATGGTACTTCTCAGGCATCAGAGTTATCTCAGCCGCTGCTCATCGTCTAATTTTTCTTTTTCTCTCATATAGTAGCTATGGGAGGGATATTCATGAAGCAGGCAGGAACCATTTTCTTCTTTTTCTTATTAATTCTTTTTCCGAAAATCAGTGTTGAAGGAGCAAGACAAGGTTTGATCCTCTGGGGACTGACGCTTGTCCCAACCCTTCTTCCATTTTTCATCGTCACAAAATCCATCTTGCAATGGAAAATTCCCGGAAACCTGCTGCTTCCTTATCTTTTTTTTGTCGGCTATTTTTGCGGCTATCCAACCGGTGCAGTTATCGTCAATCAACTTTATCTTTCCGGTGCTTTGACAAAAAAACAGTCAAACCTCTTTATCTGCTTTTGTAACCATGCCAGTCCGGCATTTTTATTTAACTTTGTCTATTATAATTATTTTCGCACACAGTGCAGCGCATGGACCCTGCTATTTCCGGTCTACCTTTCTTCTGTTTTGTGGACTGCGGTCTTTTGCCTGATGATTCATTCAAAAGACCCATTCCCTCAGCAAGCCAATGTAGCCGCAAAAGAACAGCGTCTGGAAGACATTTTTATGGAATCTGTTAGCACAATTATGAAAATTGGCTGTTTTATGCTCTTGTTTTCTATTTTCATACAAATTTCATTTTCTCTGTTTTCCAAACGCTCGATCGTGCTTTGTACCCTTTCCTGCTTCCTGGAGATCACAAACGGCGTTCACATTCTATCTTCCTGTCCGTTTTCCATGCAACTAAAAACAGCTCTAATCGGAGCACTCTGTTCCTTCGGAGGCTTTTGCAGCATCGCTCAGGTACGAAGTGCTCTATCAAAAGAGCTGTCCATATTTTATTATTTTATTTTTAAATTATGTACCGGTGTCACGACCTTTGTCCTTATTTATCTGGCTGTCTGAACTGATCCATCGTACGGCCTCTGGATGCGCTCGCCGGATTCTTGATCGCAAAAAGCTGACCTTCGATCTCTATCGTATTCGCCTGGATATCTGCAATTTCTGCGGAAATGCGTTCCGTAACCTGAGAATGGATCTCATCCTGTGTTTTCTGTATACGTCCCATCAGCGCTTTCATATCTTCCATCAGATCCACCGTATACTCCATTGCACCGACTCGAAGTTCCTTCGCCTCCGCTTTTGCCTTAGCGATCGCAGCATCTGCATATTGATCCGCCTCACGTTCAATATCCGCTGCACGTCTTTTTGCAAGCTGAACGATTTCATGGTCTTCGACCGTTTCGCTCGCTTCCTTGATCGCATTTTGCAAAATCGCATCTGCTTTGATCTTCGCATCGTCGATAATATCCTGTTTGGACTGTACGATCTGTTTGCTCCGCTCCATCTCAGATGGCAGTCTGGACCGAAGTTCTTCGAGCATCGTCATTAAAATTTCCTCATCGACCATAACCTTTCCCGGATTAAAACGTGCCGGCTTTGCATCATTGATAAATTCTTCAATATCATCTATAATCTCATGTAAATATTTTTCTTTATCACTCATTTTTCTGACTCCTTTTCCTGTAATTTCTGAATCACATATTCCGGAACATATTCCCGAACATCCTGACGATAAGACCACAATTCTTTTACAGCCGAAGAGCTGACAAACGAATACCGGGGATCTGTTGCGAAAAACAGGGTGTCGATGTTGCCATCAATCTTATGATTGATCTGCGCCATCTGCAATTCATACTCAAAATCTGTTGTGCTTCTTATCCCCCGAATTAAAACGTTTACATTATGTTCTTTCGCAAATTCCACCACAAGTCCAGAGAACGGATATACTTCGATATTAGGTATATCAGCCGTTACCCGGCGGATCATCTCCGTTCTTTCCTCTAAAGAAAACAGCGGCTTCTTATTCTGATTGACCAAAATTCCAATCACGACTTTATCAAAAATGGCGGCAGTACGCTTAATCACATCCAAATGCCCATTTGTGATCGGATCAAAGCTGCCGGGATAAACTGCAATACTCATGCCTCTTCCTCCAAAACCTTCCATATAAATGTATGCTTATTCGTTTTATATTTTTTTGTACGATACACTTCCAGCTTCGTACCTTCCAGATAATCAAACCCGGTATCCAAATCCGACTCTACAATAATCACTGTATTCTCATCATACAGACCAGTACGTTCTAATTCCAGCAAAACATCTTTCTCCAGCTCCTTGCCGTACGGCGGATCCATAAAGATAAAATCAAACATTTTTCCTTCTCCATCCAGCATACGTACTGCTGAAACAGCATCCTGGCACATCATGCGCGCCTTGTCCGCAAGATGCGTATGTTTCAGATTATCTTCTATACATGCCATCGCCTGTCGGTTTTTTTCCACAAACACCGCTTCCAATGCTCCACGACTCAACGCTTCAATCCCGATCCCTCCGCTCCCGCTGAACAGATCCAGAAACGAAGTGCCGCCGACATCGGATGAGATCATATTAAACAATGTCTCCTTAATTCTATCCTGTGTCGGACGCGTATCCATTCCTTCCACGGTTTTCAATTTTAAACTTTTTGCTGTACCTGAAATTACTCTCATAACTCTTATTCCTTATCTCTTATCTTTTAAGAGTGCTAATATACCTAATTATAATATTTTTTATATTGTATACTAATTGTACAAAAATGAAAAGAGGCATTTCTGCCTCTTTTCAAAATAATTCGTTCTATTTTTTACAATTATCGACCCATCTGATCTTCTTTCGACATTTCTTCTTCCTGTCTTCTGATCATTTTACGAACCATTTCACCACCGACAGAACCAGCCTGTGCAGTTGTCAAATGTCCATTATATCCTTCTTTTAAATCTACACCGATTTCATTTGCTACTTCGAATTTAAATTTGTCTAATGCACCTTTCGCTTCCGGTACTTCTACTCTGTTTGAATTTGAACTACTTGTCATTTCAATTTTCCTCCTTAAATGTGTTTGTTTTCTTTACACTCTTATTATGTCTCAGACACCGGAAAATACTCTGAAAAATATTTCTTAAAATGACAAAATATTCTTTTATATTTCATTCTCAAACAGATCAGTATCTTACACCAAATCGTTTTTCTGTCGGATCAAGCGGAATTTGCTGCTGTTCCACTGAGCTGATCCGAATATAGCGGTTCCCATGCCGGATTCCTTCCATAAATGATGCAATCTGGCTTTTTGTGCCCTGCACCTGAACTGTCACACTTCCGTCATATTCATTTCTCGCCCAGCCTGTTACATTTGCCTTGATCGCCTGTGTATGCGCCCAATAACGAAAACCGACTCCCTGTACCCGTCCATAATAATGTAGTTCCAATCGAATTTTTTCCATACCTGACTCCTTTTTCTATAACTGTAACGCCAACTCCAATTGTTTTTTCAAGCGATCATTGTTCAGATTACCAAAAGAAAATCCGTTTTCTTCCAATGATCGGATCGAATCATCTGCCATTTTCAACAAATCTGCATTCTGATAGATATCCGCAAGCACAAAATCCATCATGCCGCTCTGCCGGACGCCGAAGAAATCTCCGGGCCCACGTAATTTCAGATCTTCATTTGCAATATAAAATCCGTCATTTGACCGGTTCAGGATCTCCAGTCTTTTTTTCGTCTCCTCATTGTCTTTTCCGCTTATGAAAATGCAATAAGACTGACTGTCTCCCCGCCCGATCCGTCCTCTGAGCTGATGAAGCTGCGCCAATCCAAATCGCTCGGCATTCTCTACCATCATTACCGTCGCATTCGGCACATTGATCCCAACCTCAATCACTGTTGTCGATACGAGCACATTGATCTTTCCTTTTCCAAACTCCTCCATGATCCGGTTTTTATCCGCCGCTTTCATCCGCCCGTTCAGACATTCAATACGGATGGAAGGCGAAAGATTCTGTCTGAGGATTTTTGTATATTCGGTTACATTTTCCGCTTCCAGGTTTTCACTTTCCTCCACCATCGGACAGATTACATAGGCCTGATGTCCCATTGCCACCTGTTTTTCAATAAAACGGTATGCATTCGGGCGATAACTCGTATTCACAACGCAATTTTTGATCGGAAGGCGATTGGCCGGCAGCTCGTCAATGACCGATATCGAAAGATCCCCGTAAATGATCAGCGCAAGCGTTCTCGGGATTGGTGTAGCACTCATAACGAGAACGTGCGGCTCCAATCCCTTCCGATACAGCGCTTCTCTTTGTTTAACACCAAACCGGTGTTGTTCATCAGTGATCACAAGCGCCAGACAACGATAATTCACCTTTTCCTGGATCAGAGCATGTGTACCGATGACAATGTCAATCTCATGATTTTCCAGTTTTTTGTAAATTTCCCGCTTCTCCTTTGCCTTTGTCGAACCGGTCAGAAGCGCGATCCGGATCTGATACGGTTCCAACATTTTGCAAAAAGTCTCATAATGCTGTACGGCAAGCACTTCCGTCGGTGCCATCAGTGCTCCCTGATATCCATTTGTCGCCGTCATAAGGAGAAGAATTACGGCAAGGATTGTCTTTCCGGAACCGACATCTCCTTGAACGAGGCGGTTCATTGCTTCGTCCTTCTGCAGATCGGCTTTCATCTCCTGCAGCGCACGCATCTGTGCTCCTGTCAGATCAAATGGAAGATTGCGCATAAAATCTCGGCTTTCTTTTGTTTCGTATATTTTATAATGATTTTCAATCACACCGTTTTGTTCTTTGATCATCCGCATCGCTGCCAGAAAAATAAAAAATTCATCAAAAATCAGCCGCCGTTTAGCCTCTATAACATCCTGACGTTCTACCGGGAAATGAACATGCTGTAAAGCTAAACCATAATCCGGAAAATGGTATTTCTTTATAATCTCATCCGGAAGGTACTCCGGAATTTCCCGCATATAGTCTACTGTCTGGCTGATCGCCTTTACAATCATCTTATTCGTCAGACCACGGCTTAATGGATAGACCGGCTGCAAAGTTTGTCTTTGTTTTCGATAAGCTTCTTCTGTAAATGTCTCCGGATGTTCCATCACAAGACGTCCGTTTTTCATAACCGGCGTCCCAACAAAAATTCTGGTATCGCCCTGATGCAGCTGTTTTCTCATATACGGCATATTGTACCAGATCAGTCCAAGTGCTCCGGAATGATCTCTGATATTGCAAGTTGTTATTTTCAGCCCTTTGAATTGTCTGTACGCCAGAGCATTCGTGATCTTTCCATAAACAGCAACGCGGATGCCTGGCTGGGCATCCGCGATTGAAACTGGTTCTTCATATGTTAAATAGTAACGTGGATATAATGTTATAAGATCATCAATCGTTTCAATACCTGCGGAACGAAAGATCTGCTCTGTCTTATCCCCAATCCCTTTCAAAGAGCGGATAGAATCCGTCCCCTTCATCATTATTCTACCGACAATACATAATAATAGATTGGCTGACCGCCGTCTTGAAGTTCGACGTCGCAGTCCGGAAACATCTCTTCTATCATATCAACAAGTTCCTGTGCATCATCTTCCTCAACATCCTGTCCGTAATATACGGAAATTAACTCGCTGTCATCATCAACCATATCTTTCAACAATTCTAATGTTGTATCATCAACTTCTTTTCCAACTGCCTGAATACCGTCATCATCAATTCCCATAATGTCATTCACTTTGATTTCTTTGCCATCCACAGAAGTATCACGAACAGCATAGGTCACCTGACCTGTCTTAATAGCAGAAATTGCATCTTTCATCGCTTCTTCATTTTCCTCGGGATCCGCATCCGGAACAAACGAGATCACTGCTGCAATTCCCTGTGGAACCGTCTTCGTCGGAATAACGATGATCTCTTTTTCTTCCACAAGATCTCTTGCCTGCTCTGCTGCCAGAATGATATTTTTATTATTCGGCAGAATAAAAATATGTTTTGCATTTACCTGATCGATCGCATTCAGCATATCTTCCGTACTCGGATTCATGGTTTGTCCGCCCTCAATCAGATAGTCTACGCCAAGATCTTTAAAGATTTCATTCATGCCGCTGCCGACCGAAACAGCAATAAAACCATTCTCTTTCTGCTCCGCTGTTTTCTTGGCCTTTTCTTCTTCCTTCTGCTGTGCCGCGATCTTGGATGCATCTTTGATCAGTTTTTCTTCATGTTCCAGACGCATATTATCGACTTTCATATTGGTCAGAGAACCATAGGTAAGCGCCTTTTCAAACGCCTGACCCGGATGATTCGTATGAACGTGTACTTTTACAATCTCATCATCTGCAACAACAACAAGAGAATCTCCAATTGACGTCAGGAAATCTTTCATCTCCTGCTCATCTTTTTCACTAAACTCTTTCTCGAGCATAATGATAAATTCTGTACAATATCCAAACTTAATATCTGCCGTCGAAATATCTTTTCCGGCTGCAGATGAATCAAATACCTCTTTTTTCGGTGCAACCGGGATTTGAACATCAATCTCCTTGCCTAAAAATGCATCATATGCACCTTTCAGTACTTCTACAAGTCCCTGACCGCCGGAGTCCACTACGCCAGCTTCTTTTAAGACCGGAAGCATATCCTGTGTCTTCGCAAGAATATCTTCGGCGGCTTCGATTACCTCTTTGCAAAAAAGATTGATATCATCCGTATCCTCAGCAACTTCTGCCGCACGCTCCGCTGTTACTCTCGCAACCGTCAAAATCGTACCTTCTTTTGGCTTCATGACTGCTTTATAAGCTGTCTGGACGGCCAGATCAAATCCTTCTGCGATATCCGCTGTTGTTAATACATCTTTTTCCTTGATCGTTCTTGTAAATCCACGGAACAACTGAGATAAAATAACGCCGGAGTTACCTCTCGCGCCACGAAGAGATCCGCTTGCGATCGCTTTTGATAACTGATCCATCGTCGGCTCTTCTAAGGCTCCGACTTCCTTTGCTGCTGACATGATCGTCATTGACATGTTTGTTCCCGTATCTCCATCCGGAACCGGGAAAACATTCAATTCATTAATATATTCTTTATTCGCCTCTATGCGTTTTGCGCCGCCTAAAAACATGTTCTGCAGGGTTATGGCATTTATCTGATTCATCGTTAAAAATTTCCTCCTTATATCCGATTAATCGAGTGAGCGGACTCCCTCAACAAAAATATTGATCTTTTCAACCTCAAGACCCGTAAATTCTTCAATTTTATAGGTGACTGTATCAATTAAGTTTTCTGCCACAACTGCAATACTGACGCCATAAGCTACAATGATGTGAAAATCTACTGTGATCTTATTATCATTCACAACTGCTTTTACACCCTTTTTCACATGTTCACGGCTCAGCAGATCCGCAATCCCATATTTCATATTTACGCTTGCCATTCCGACAATTCCAAAGCATTCCAATGCACAAATACCTGCATACTTTTCCAGTACATTCAGATCGATACTGATTCTGCCCTTATTTGTATCCATATGCCCTTTCATACGCATAACCTCCAATGTTATTCTTTCGAGTAAAGATAATTTATGTTAAATATATACATAATCATTTATATTATACTATAATTTATGAAAAATGAAAACATAATCTTGACATGTATTTTTCGGCATTTTAAAATAATATACTTAGGAGGGAGAAAAAATGAAGCAGTCAAAAAAAGTACGGGATGCCTTTTTTGATAACTATAAAGCATTTTTAATTCTCTGTGTTGTTGTCGGACATTTTCTGGATCACTTTACTGAAGATTTCCGGATTGCAGAAATTTTAAGGGTCTATATTTATTTTTTCCATATTCCTGCTTTTTCTTTCATATCAGGGTATTTTGCGAGAAAAAATAATTTCCGATCTCTTATTCAAAAGCTATTCATACCGTACATTATTTTTCAGCTTATTTACTTTTTTATGTATACAGACATAGGATTACAGCCGCGTTTCACGCTTTTGTCTCCATTTTTTACGCTTTGGTATTTACTGGCTCTTTTTTGCTGGCGACTTGTGATCGACCGATTAAATCCTATTCGCTGTTTAATACCGATTTCCATTGCCTGCAGTATACTCATTGGATTTTTACCTGCTTTTCATGGTGTAGGGGACATTTACCGCATTGTATCATTTTTCCCATTCTTTGTAATGGGGCACCGTTTTCAGGTAACCAGATTCCGGGAAAAAATCTGTAATCCCGTCTTATCCAGGCTGTCAGCAATGCTGATGATCGTATTTTTTATTTTTATTTGTTTCAATTACGATTTATTTGAAATACCAGTACTGAACTGTCAAAGTTCTTATGAAGCCATGGGCGTCGGTCCTGCCGGCTGGATTTACCGCCTGCTCTACATTTTATTTGCTACATGCCTCGTCTATGCGATTGGCATTATCATGCCGAAAAAAAATATGCCATTTACCTTTTTGGGAAAATACACAATGCGTGTATATTTATGTCACGGCGTCGTATACAAATACCTGTCCCGTGGAACAGATGCACTCGATATTATCAATGGTCCCGGCGACTTCTGCCTCTATCTGACAGCAGTCATCCTTCTCGCGTTTGCGCTGAGCCAGGTTCCCGTTGAACCAGCGATCGATTTTATCATTGCTTTGCCAAAAAAAATGGTCAACCGGCTAAAACGACAATATAACTAGAAAATGATTGATCATATACAAAACAATTTCAAATTAACTCTTGCTTTTTCAAAGTTAATCTGTTAAGATGAAATAGTTGTAAGTCCAAGCGGAGGACAGTGAACTTGAATTAAGGAGGTGCATGTCATGGCTAAATGTGCAATTTGTCAGAAAGGTGCTCATTTCGGAAACGCAGTGAGTCATTCACATAGAAGATCCAACAAAATGTGGAAATCTAATATTAAATCCGTTAGAGTGAAAGTTAATGGCGGAACAAAGAAAATGTATGTTTGTACTTCTTGCTTAAGATCTGGTAAAGTTGAACGTGCATAATAAAATATGTAAAAGTTGAAGCTCAGAATTTATTCTGGGCTTTTTTTCATACAAAAAACAGATAATACCCAACCGATACACATACAACTACACTGGCAGCATCACACCATTGATTAGAAATATAGTTACCGATCAAAATTCCAACCGCAATAAAAAATAATGCAAATCCACAAACTCGTTTCATAGCTTCGTTCCTTTTTTCTCTTATCAATAAAATATGGGCAGCCACAAAAAATGTGACTGCCCAATTTCTATTTATTCATGAATCATATCCGCTACTTCATCATCGCTGATATCCGGTTCATTTTTCCCGTTTTTAAAGCGGTCGATGACATCCGGAACCAGATCCAGGATTTTTGTAACTGCATCCTGATTTTTAATATTCACAAGCTTTGTCTGTCCATTCTGGATCACAATTGCCGCACTCGGCGTCATCTTTCCTCCTAATCCGCCGGCTTCCCGGTTTTTCTTGCTCGTTCCATTTGCAGCATTCCCTGCCCCCATACCAAACGTAACATCCACCAAAGGTACAATGATCACATCATTGATATGAATCGGCTCTCCTACCACGGTCTTGCTTGAGAAAAAAGCATCCATCCCCTCAAACAAAGAAGTTACTGTTGACTGTAAGTCTTTATTACTCATGATCTGATTCCTCCTATAATCTCTTTCCCTTCTCTATAGACTGCTTTTAATTCCTTATCAAAGAACAGCATCAACGCGATCCTTGCAAAGAAGCATACTCTCAATCTTCCCCGAACAGAAATTTCAGCCTGCAAACACGCCTCCTGAAATTCCGGTTCAATATGAAAATCCTTTTGCAGCGCAATTCCGGAAATACATAACGCTCCATATGTCTTTCCCGTCCACGATGGATCCGGAAAACCGTAACGCACATATCCTCGCCATTTTCTCGGCAAAATATAAAAAATAATTTTACGGATCAACGCGATCATTCTCTGTACGACCTGATTGGTTCGCCGTTTGTAATAAAACGTTTCGAGTATCTCATATTTATCGTACAAGTCCTCTATCTTCTCTTCCAGGATCTCTATTCGTCTCTCTCCCTGTTCCAAAAAATCTTCTATCTTCGCAGCAAATCCGCCGACGGCTTCCCAGACTTTCTTAAAAGCATTATACCATTTCTCTCTTCGTTTCTCTACCGTTTTTTCTTCTACAGGCTG
>DVKZ01000121.1 GCA_018715775.1 Candidatus Fimousia stercorigallinarum
TCGGATGTGAGCGGATATGTGGAATCCGTATTAGTTTTTGCACAGTCTTTGGCGGAGAGCCAGATGATGCAGGGACATCAGTTTTTTAAAGTTTTCGACGAAAATCAACTGGAATACATCATTTTAGTAAAAGGGGAAACAGATGACGCCTATATGGTCGGAAAACTGGCAGCATTTCAGATTCAGAATTTACTAGTTGCATATAAAGAGCGTTTTGATAAGGATAATTTTATTAAAAACCTTCTTTTAGATAATCTCCTTTTGGTGGATATTTATAATCGCTCTAAGAAGCTTCATATTGATATTGAAGTGAAGCGGATCGTTTACATTATTGAAACGAAAAAAGATAAGGATAACAGTGCGCTGGAGATGATCAGAAGCCTGTTTTCAACAAAATCGCATGATTTTGTCACGGCAGTAGATGAAAAAAATATTATTTTGGTACGTGAAGTAAAACAGGGCGAGACATTTGATGATTTTTATAAAACGGCAAATGTTATTTTAGATGCACTGAAAGCAGCTGACTACACAAAAGCGAACATAGCGCTCGGTACGGTTGTGGATGACATTAAAGAAGTGTCCCGTTCATATAAAGAAGCAAAAATGGCGCTTGCAGTAGGAAAAATCTTCTATGAAGAGGAGCAGATTGTCTTTTACAGCAATTTAGGGATCGGACGGTTGATCTATCAACTTCCTTTGCCATTGTGTAAGATGTTTATCCGGGAAATTTTTGAGAATAAATCTCCGGATGATTTCGATGAAGAAACATTAACCACGATTAATAAGTTCTTTGAAAATAATCTTAATGTCTCAGAGACATCGAGACAGCTCTATATTCATAGAAATACGCTGGTGTATCGTCTGGATAAACTTCAAAAACAGACGAATCTTGATCTGAGAGTCTTTGAGGATGCGATCACTTTTAAAATTGCATTAATGGTCGTAAAATATATGAAGTACATGGAAAGTATTGAATTCTGACAAAGCAAAAAGGAATCATTCTTTTTTGAATAAAAGAAAAATGGGAAACAAAGCGGAGGAATCCGCTTTGTTTCATCTTATTTTATTAAAGGAGTGGGAACAGGCATGAAAAAGAAATCAATGAAAGGTATGATTAAAAATATCGTGATCATTTTGTTGGTCCTCATATGTATTATTGAGGGAGCAGTTTTAAAGGTGTTTGTATTTGACGGCAGCGATGGAGTAGCAAGTACAGCAAAGCTGAAGGAGATCAAAGCGCTGATCGACCGGTATTATCTGGAAGACGTCGATGAAGATCAATTGGAGGCATATACGTATAAAGGACTGCTGGCGGGACTGGGAGATCCATATTCTACGTATTATACAAAAGAGGAATATGAAGATCTCACAGAATCAATGGAGGGAGTATTCAGCGGAATTGGTGCGGTATTGCAGCAGGATGCGGACGATGGAACGATTAAGGTGGTCCGAGTGATCAAAGACAGTCCGGCCGAAGAAGCAGGAGTTAAAGCAAATGATATTTTATATAAAATTGAAGGAAAAGAAATCTCATCAGATGAAGATCTGAGTGAAGTTGTTTCCAGAGTAAAGGGTAAAGAAGGAACGAACGTAAACCTGACATTTCTTCGGAATGAAGAAGAGATTGATTTTACGATTACTAGAAAACAGATTGAAAATCCAACAGTCGAATATGAGATGCTGGATCAATCGATTGGCTATATTCAGATCACGGAATTTGAAGAAGTGACCGTAGATCAGTTTGAAAATGCCATGGAAGAACTGGAAAAAGATGGAATGGAGAAGCTGGTTCTGGATCTGCGGGATAATCCGGGAGGACTGCTTTCGTCCATTGTCAGTATTGCGGATCAGTTTATTGGGGAAGGAATGATTGTATATACAGAGGATAAGAATGGCAATCGCGAAGAATACACGGCCGATTCCAAAGAATCGTTTGATCAACCGTTGGCAGTATTGATCAATGGGAACAGCGCCAGTGCTTCTGAAATTCTCGCCGGAGCCATTCAGGATTATAAAATCGGAACGCTTGTCGGTACGACCAGCTTTGGAAAAGGAATTGTTCAAAGTACAATAAAACTTCCGGACGGATCGGCATTAAAATTAACGATTTCCAGCTATTATACGCCTGAAGGAAGAAATATTCATGAAAAAGGAATTGATCCGGATGTGGAAGTGGAATTGGACGAATCGCTGGAAGATCAGAGCAGCATCAAAAAATCAGAGGACAATCAGCTTCAGAAAGCAATTGAGGTTTTAGAAAACGAGAAATAAAAAGGAGATTGGGTATGCAGAATTATTCAGGTAAAGAAGGTTTACAATATCATTTACAGATTAACCCGGGAGACGTCGGACGTTATGTGATCCTTCCGGGCGATCCGAAACGGTGCAAAACAATTGCACAATACTTTGATGATGCACGCTTTATCGCAGATAACAGAGAATTTGTCACATATACCGGATATCTGGAAGGAGAAAAAGTAAGCGTAACATCGACAGGGATCGGCGGGCCTTCCGCTTCGATTGCCATGGAAGAACTGGTTCGTTGCGGTGCAGATACTTTTCTGCGCGTCGGTACGTGCGGCGGGATCGACCTTGATGTTAAAGGAGGAGATACCGTAGTGGCAACAGGTGCTGTTCGGATGGAAGGCACGACCCGGGAATATGCTCCGATCGAATATCCGGCAGTTGCAGATTTTGAAGTTACAAATGCATTAGTCCAGGCGTGTAAAGACGGCGGCAGACCTTATCATGTGGGCATTGTGCAGAGCAAAGATGCTTTTTACGGGCAGCATGAACCAGAGAATATGCCAGTCAGCTATGAACTGCAAAATAAATGGGAAGCCTGGAAACGTCTTGGGTGCAAAGCTTCGGAAATGGAATCGGCCGCATTGTTTATTGTAGCCAGCCACCTGCATGTTCGCTGCGGTTCGGCATTTTTAGTGGTCGGCAATCAGGAAAGAGATAAAGAAAGACTGGAAAATCCAATCGTGCATGATACAGAAACGGTGATCCATACAGCGGTGGAAGCACTTCGGCTGTTGATCAGACAAGACAAAAAACGTGAATGATCCAGGGAGGATACGATGACAAATACGGAACTGATTTTAGAGGCAAAAAAGGCCAGAGAACATGCGTATACGCCCTATTCCCATTTTAAAGTGGGTGCGGCTTTAATGACCAAAAGCGGAAAAATTTATCATGGCTGTAATATAGAAAATGCAGCATATACTCCGACAAACTGTGCGGAAAGAACAGCTTTTTTTAAAGCGGTATACGATGGAGAGAGAGAATTTGCAAAAATAGCAATTGTTGGCGGCCCGGAAGGAACAGAACCCGATCAGATGTGTGCACCATGCGGCGTATGCCGTCAGGTGATGATGGAATTTTGTGATCCGGAATTATTTCAGATCATTTTGTTGAATGGAAAAGATAAAATGACGACCGTATTATTAAAAGAGTTGGTGCCGTATGGATTCGGGCCGGATACGTTAAGGAACATACATAAAATATGAAGGAAAATAACAGAGAATTACAGTATTTTAAAATTGAACATGCATATGGTGGAAACCAGGAGTGGTTTTCCGATTATATGATGAAGATTTGTCTGATCATTCGGACGGAGAAATCCGCATGAAAGCCTTTTCCGGGGAAGAGCCGGTCGAAAAGGCAAAGCAGACGATCATTCAACAGATAGATGTCGGCTTTCCGATTCCATGTCTGATATTAAAGCATCAAAATCAGAACTATCATGATTTTGAGTGGCATTGGTTTTTGCTCATCGGGTATGAGAGCAGGGAAAAGGGCTGCAAAGTGAAGGCTGTCAGTTATGGGATGTGCTACTGGTTTGACCTGGATAGTCTGTGGGATACCGGATACAGCAGAAAAGGCGGTTTGATCTTATATTCCAGATAGCAATGTCTGATCTTATTTTCTGAGCAATGTAAGTGCAGGAAAACGGACAGTTTGCAGGACAATTGCTCAGAGAAAACTGTGATTTTATCGGTTATATGTTTTTTGATACGATCAGAAATACGGCAGAGTCAAAAAAGGATTCTGCTGTATTTCTTTTTTTTGATATAAATAAAATTTATGACAGACTAATTTTTTCGTATTGGATTTTCTCATTTTTTGCGACTACAATAAGAATCAATGATTGGTTCAGGATAAACGGATTCTGTCACCTGGATAAAGTGTTTGGCAGCCGCATTGAGCGGGTTATACTGGTTCCATGCCAGGTATATGTAAACTTTTCCAAATTCCCGGATCGGGACTGCCTTGTATAAAGGACTGTCGGGAATCGTCTTATGAAACAGCAGCGATGCAGCGGTATTGCTTTCGATCAGCTGACGGATGATTGAAATCTGGTTCGTTGTTAAGATGATTTTTGGTGTCACTTTATACTGGGCGCAGGTTTTCAGCGTGTTTGTAGTCAAAAAGGAATCTTCGGAAAGCAGAACGAGCGGCAGCTGATCAAGGTCTTTTATGGAAACGGAATTTTGATCTGTAAGCGGATGGTCTTTAGAAAGATAGAGACAGATGTCCGTAATCGCAATCTTATAAGAACCAAACGCAGAGGAAACCGGCGATCCGGTCGATAATAAAGCAAGATCGAGCTTGCCGTCTAAAATCTGCTGATGGTTTTTCATGCTGCCGTTTTCTATGACGTTCACTTTAATCTCAGGATACATCCGGTGGAAAGCCTGCATGACCGGCGAAAAAAATAACGTCGCGCTGGCCGGTGCTAGACCAAATTGGATGGTCTGATTTGACTGTCCAAGCATTTTCATCCGTCCGGTAAAGGCGTCTACCTGGCTTAGAAGAAGATTTGCTTCATCGAGAAACTGCTTGCCCTGTTCGGTTAAAATGAGACCTTTATTCTGGCGCAGAAACAGCGTAAGACCGAATTCCTGTTCCAATTCGTGAATCACATGTGTGAGACCCGGCTGGGAAATATGAAGCTCCTTTGCAGCTCTGGTCAGATTATTGTATTTGCAGACGGTCTGAAAATACTTCAGCTGGATGAATTTCATAAACGTACCCCTCTTTCCATAACTATTTATGATGATTATAGCAAAAATCAAACAAATAAGAAAATATTTCTGATAGAAAGGATAAAAAATGAAGCGTCTACTACACTATATAAAACCACATCGTTTTATTACGATTATGGCTCCGTTATTTAAAATGTTAGAAGCGACCTTTGAACTGTTTGTTCCATTAGTGGTTGCTCAGATGATCGATGTGGGAATCGCCGGGAATAACAGCCTGTATCTTTGGAAAATGCTCGTTCTGCTTATTGCATTAGGAGCGATTGGTTTTGGGTTTTCCCTGACAGCCCAGTATTTTGCCGCAAAGTCAGCGGTCAGCGTCGGAATGTCAATGCGAAGCGATCTGTTTGCCCATATCAATACTTTTTCTTATCAGGAAATCGATTCCATCGGAACTTCAACGCTGATCAACCGGATGACAAACGACATTAATCAGGTTCAAAACGGGTTAAATATGTTTCTCCGTCTGTTTCTGCGTTCGCCGTTCGTCGTTTTTGGAGCGATGATCATGGCATTTACCGTCGATGTGAGAGCGGCGCTTCCTTTTGCGGTAGCAATTCCGGTATTAATGGTTGTCGTATTTGCCATTTTACTGATCAGCATGCCACTTTATAAGAAAGTACAAAAACAGCTGGATCAGGTGCTTCTGACCACGAGAGAAAATTTGTCCGGTATCCGGGTAGTAAGGGCTTTTGCAAAACAGCAGACCGAAAAAAGCCGTTTTCAGGAAGAAACGAACAGTTTATATCATAAACAGATATTTGTAGGGAAGATTTCCGCATTGTTGAATCCGCTGACCTATGTGATCATTAATCTTGGAATTGTTGCTGTTCTTTTCTTTGGCGGACGGCAGGTCAATATGGGGAATTTGACGCAGGGACAGGTGATCGCCCTGATTAACTACATGTCTCAGATACTGACCGAACTTGTAAAACTGGCAAACCTGATTATTCTTTTATCCAGAGCTATGGCGAGTCTGGGACGTGTGAATGCGGTATTTGATGTTTCTCCGTCGATCCGGGATGCAGGAGAAGAAGCATTTGCAGCAGACCGCAGTCCGGCAGTGTTGTTTGAAAATGTCGGATTTGCATATGCCGGATCCAGAAAAGAAACTCTGCGTGGGATCAGTTTTAGTGTCATGCAGGGAGAAACGATTGGTATCATCGGCGGTACCGGATCGGGAAAGTCTACGCTGGCGAATCTGATCCCAAGATTTTATGACTGCACATCCGGTACGATCCGCTTGTTTGGTAAAGATATGAAAACACTGCGGCCATCTTTTATCAGGGAGCATGTGGGTGTTGTTCCGCAGAAGCCGGCTGTTTTTTCCGGCTCTTTAAGGGAAAATATGCAGTGGAGAAAACAGGGAGCTTCGGATGAAGAAATCTATCGGGCATTAGATATTGCTCAGGCAAGAGAATTTGTGGAAAGTAAACAACAGGGACTGGGTCTTAAAATTCAGCAGGGAGGAAGCAATTTGTCCGGCGGACAGAAACAAAGACTGACGATCGCACGTGCTTTGGTCGGGCAGCCGGATATTCTGATCCTGGATGACAGTGCCTCTGCACTTGATTTTGTGACTGATGCGAAACTTCGCAAAGCGATCAAAGAGAGTACGGAAAACATGACTGTATTTATCATATCCCAACGGGTATCCGCTATCCGAAATGCCGATCATATCCTCGTTTTAGACGATGGAAAACCGGCCGGATACGGAACGCACGAGGAACTGCTGGATTGCAATGGATTATATCAGGAAATCTGTTCATCTCAGAACGTCGGAAAGGAGGCCGCTGCAAATGTATAATGGAGAATTAGATAAGAAAACGAAAAATAAACAGACATTGAGACGGATTTTGCATTATATATGGCCTTACAGAGGGTTGGTGCTGCTTTCACTGTTGTTGTCGATCCTAACGGTTGGACTGACTCTTTATGTGCCTATTTTAACAGGAAGAGGAGTTGACGATATCGCCGGCAAAGGACAGGTGGATTTTACGGGACTGATTGCGGTGATCACTGCCATCCTGATCTCCATTCTGATCACGGCTCTGGCACAGTGGATCATGAACCACATAAATAATAAGATCACGTACCGGATCGTCCGGGATCTGCGCGTGCAGGCATTTGATCACTTGCAGGAACTTCCGCTGTCTTACGTTGACCGGCATTCTTCCGGGGATCTGATCAGTCGTATCATCACTGATATTGATCAGTTTTCTGATGGACTTTTACTCGGCTTTACGCAGCTTTTTACAGGCGTAGCAACCATTGCCGGTACGATCCTTTTCATGCTCAGTATTAATGTCTGGATCACAATTGTCGTTGTCGTATTAAGCCCGATGTCCTTTTTGATCGCGAACTTTATCGCAAAACGCTCATTTGATATGTTTAAAAAACAGTCAGAAGCAAGAGGTGAGCTGACAGGGCTTACGAATGAAATGCTTGGCGGCATTAAAGTTGTTCAGGCTTTCAATCATCAGGAAGATGCTCAGAAAGAATTTGATGAGATCAACGGGCGATTATCAGAGTATTCTCTGAAGGCTACCTTTTATTCGTCTATCACAAATCCAGCCACAAGGCTGATGTATTCTGCTATTTATGCGGGCGTTGCGATTGCTGGCAGTCTTTCGGTTATTACGGGAAATATTTCGGTTGGACAGCTTTCGAGTTTTTTAAGTTACACGAATCAGTATACGAAGCCATTTAATGAAATTACAAGTGTTTTAACAGAATTTCAGAATTCCATTGCTTCTGCAGCCAGAATATTTGAATTACTGGATGAACCAAAAGCTCCTGCTGAGCCGGAAAATGCGGTTGTTTTGGAGAAACCGAAAGGTAAGATCTGCATGGAAGATGTGGATTTTTCTTACGTTCCTTCTGTTCCGCTGATCGAGGGATTAAAGTTATCGGTAGAACCGGGACAGAGGATTGCGATCGTCGGACCGACCGGCTGCGGAAAAACAACGTTGATCAATCTGCTTATGCGGTTTTATGATGTGCAACATGGCGCGATCAAAGTAGATGGACATGATATTCGCGAGGTTACGAGAAAATCTCTACGGACAAGCTACGGCATGGTTCTTCAGGAAACATGGCTCCCATCTGCTTCGATCCGCGATAACATCGCTTATGGGCGCCCGGATGCTTCGGATGAGGAGATCATTGAGGCTGCGAAAAAAGCGTATGCCCATAATTTTATCATGCGCATGCCGGACGGCTATGATACGATCATTACCGAAGGTGGTGGAAATCTGTCTCAGGGACAAAAACAGCTTCTCTGTATCGCTCGTATTATGTTATGTCTGCCACCGATGCTGATCCTGGATGAGGCAACATCTTCGATCGATACGATGACAGAAATCCGTATTCAGCAGGCATTTGACCAGTTAATGAAAGGAAGGACCAGTTTTATCGTTGCGCACAGGCTCTCCACGATCCAGAACGCGGATAAGATCCTTGTTATGGATCAGGGACATATCATTGAGCAGGGAACGCATGAAGAATTGCTGAAAGCAAATGGATTTTATGCAGATCTTTATAATAGCCAGTTTGCTGTTACGGAGTGAATAAAAAAGAAGAGGCGGCGATCAAGATGGAAATGAACGTAGTTCTATGCTATCTTGACCGCCGCCTGGCTTTTATCCTACGGATCGATTAATTTAAGGAATCAGAAACGATTTTTATTGCGATTTCTTTTGCTTTCGTACTGGATACATTTTTATCGTCTGTTTGACCTAAATATACACAAAAGTAAATTCGGTTCTCAGCGTTATCTGCAAAACCTGTAAACCACGAATCAACAACAACGCCATGGCTTTTACCCATCCCCGTTTTTCCATAAATGGAAACATTTGATTCGGTTGATTCTGTTAACAGCATCACTTGTTTTAATTGGTTTCGTGTTTCTTCTGAATAGTTTGTATCATCACCAAAAATACGTTCCATGACCTCTGTCTGTTCTTTTGGTGAGATCAACAAGGATGATTCAATCCAAAAGCCAGTTAAAGCTGGGTTGTTATTATTCGTGTTCAACTCAGAATATTTCTCCACTCCATGTACGAGTAGAATGATCGGGGTCGATGATTCCATTTTCCAATGCGATTAAGGAAGAAATGATTTTAAAGGTAGAGCAGGGGGAACGCTGGGTAAGCGCTAATTTCTGATTGTATATCTGATAGGAATTCTTTGTTGGCTCGTAGATAACAGCAGCGCCATTTATGCCATCAAAGTAATCTGCCCAATCTGTTTCTATGATCGTTGGTTCAACCGCTTCTTTCTTTGTTTCCGTCGGCTGATTTTCGGTTGAGCGATTACTTTTATTTTCACATCCTGCTAAAGCTAAAATGAAGAGTATTAAAAAAGAACAAACAATGATAAATGATATAGTTGTTTTTTTCATAAGCCGCCTCACTAAAATTTCCGATTTATCGCTTTATTTTTCTATATTATCACAATTCCGAGAACGTGGAAAAGACTTTTTTCTATTTGTATTCGAACATTTGTACTTTTTTTGCTGTTTGAACTATATACTTTTATAATTTTATTTGCTATAATATGCGGA
>DVKZ01000122.1 GCA_018715775.1 Candidatus Fimousia stercorigallinarum
CGAAAAGGGGGAAAAGAAATGATCGTTTATTTTGGAGATGAGGTTGAATCTGCTCTAAAAGAATATATTGATACCGACCGGGCATCCATTTTACCGGTTCCGGGTCATGAAAATGCCCTCTTCTTCTCCATGCAACGCAAACGGATCGGCGTTCAGGCCGTACAAAATCTCGTAAAAAAATATGCAAAAGAGATCACGCCGTTAAAAAAGATCACGCCGCATAAATTGCGAAGTACTTACGGTACCTCTCTCTATCAGGAAACAGATGATATTTATCTTGTTGCAGAGGTACTGGGGCATAATGATGTTAATACAACAAGAAAACATTATGCGGCTATGTCCGATCAGAAACGCAGATATGCTGCAAACAAAGTCCGTCTTCGAGAAGACAAACAGTAATGTATGAAAAAAGTCCGATTCTTCTGCTGTTTGGTGGAGCACACCAGTTTTGAATCGGACTTTTTTATGGAATTTGATGTTTAATCTGCTGTTTTGATCAGATTCATTGCCTGTTTGATCAATTCTACACTTCCGTGAATGCCGTACTTGCTGCTATCAATGCATAAGTCGTAATATTTTGCATGACCCCAGCGGTTAGAAGTGTAATAGTTATAATAATTTGAACGTTCTTTATCAATCTTTGCAATAAATTCTCTGCATTTCGCCGGATCGACGCCGTACACTTCTTCTGCTCTCTTTATACGCGATTCCAGTGGTGCTTTGATAAAAACATTCAGACAGGTGTATTCTGTCTCCTGCAATGCATAATCTGCACAACGTCCTACAAATACGCAAGGTCCTTTTTCTGCAAGTTGTTTGATCGTGTCAACAGAAGCCAGAAAGATTTTGTAGTTAATCGGCATTTCAAACGAATGATTGGTATATCCGAGAGATAATGGATCCATTACGAGAGAATAAAGAAAACTCGACGTTGGTTTTTCATCAAAACTTTCAAATATCTCCTCACGGATTCCGCTTGATTTAGAAGATTCTTTGATCAGTTCGTTATCATAAAATGGAATTCTCAAATCCTCTGCCAGCTTCATGCCGATGATATGCCCGCCGCTTCCATATTGACGGTCAATTGTTACAATGATATTATTTGCACTCATGCGTACCCCTCCTTTATCCTGTATCTTTATTCTTCTTCCAACATACCAGTGTGATATGCGGTAATTAACAATTCAAGATCTTTGATTTTTTCTTTCATTGCTGCACCTTTGTCTGTATCTGCAATTCTTTTACGATTCGAACGATGATTAGAAACAATGATCTCCGAATGAATATCCGTTTCATGTTCCACTGCGTGTTCTCTCGAGATGAATTCTTCATGAGCGATCAGTTTTAATTCGTTTGAATTATAGACAAGTGTATATCCGGCAATTCCCGTCGTACTGTGATATGCTTTCGAAAATCCGCCGTCAATAATCAGTGCGCGTCCATTGCACTTGATCGGAGATTCTCCTTTTTTCACTGGCATATGACCGTTAATGATCTTGGATTCCGGACTCGTTAATCCAAAATCATTTAAAATGCGTGTTACCACTTCATCATTCTCGATCAACTGATAATAAAAATCTTTTTTCTCTTCGTGCAGTGCATGATCCGAAATAAAATACCGTTCAAACGTAGCCATCTTTTCTTTCCCGTAGACCGGAGAATTCTCATTAGACCATATGTACCACAAAATATCTCGTCCATAATCATACTCATGATCGTCTGTCTGCCGGTAAAATCCTTTTCTCGCATAATATTCCAGAACTTCATACAGATTTCTCCCAGAATATTTGTTGCCATTGAGTTCCACTTCCCGAAGCGTACCATCAGAATTCAGCGGTACACAGCCATGGAAAAGCAGATTATCGTTGTAAACGAGATACAGTCCGCCTTTGGAAAGAAGGAATCGGATATGGCGTTGTAATTTGTCACAATTTTGAAAACTTGATTTCAGCCGAGCGATCAGAGATTCTTCCTGATCGGTCAATTTATAAGGATCTTTTGGATCGATCGTCGGGAAGTTCGTATCCAGCAATTCATACGTCTTTCCATTCATCGTGATCGTTCCCTGATCATAATTGATCTTGTCTAACAACAACCGGTTATCCATGTGAAAATCCGGACGTTTTTTGATCACCTGTCCTTCCAGCTTAAACTGGATGATTGCAATCGCTTTGTGCATCTTCATATTCAGCGTCAATTCGTTTGTATCAATTTCGCCATTTCTTGTATCAATCGTAAAAATCTCACATGGATCGTCTTTATATACATCCAGAGCAAACTGTGCAAGGGGGATCAGGTTAATCCCATAACCTTCTTCGATACATCTCAGATTATTGTAGCGGGCGGAAAGCCGGATCACATTCGCAATACATGGTTCATGTCCTGCAGCTGCGCCCATCCAGACGATGTCATGGTTGCCCCATTGGAAATCGACAGAATGGTACTTCATCAGTTCGTCCATAATGATGTGTGCACCGGGCCCGCGGTCAAAAATATCACCGATCACATGCAGATGTTTAATACAGAGCTTCTGGATCAAATATGCTAACTCCGTAATCAGACGATTGGCTTCTCCGAGGCGGATAATAGAATCGACCAGTTCGTTATAATAAGACCGTTTATCGATGACGCGGTTATTCTCGCTTAAAAGCTCCTCTAAAATCTGTCGGTATTTCTTCGGAAGATATTCATGCAGTTTTGACCGGCTGTATTTTGTCAGGGATTCTTTGCAGACTTCGATCATGCGATATAACATGATCTTATACCAGTCGTACCGATCTTCCGGTCTGTCAAAAGCATCCTGCATCTTTGCCAGTTTATCTTCCGGATAATAGATTAAAGAAGCCAATCTCCGTTTATCTTTTTCCGTCAGCGTATTCCCATAAACATCCTGGATCTTTCCTTTGATCGCTCCCGATCCGGTCCGAAGCGTATGCAAAAACAACTCATATTCTCCATGCAGATCGGATACAAAATGCTCAGTTCCTTTTGGAAGATGGAGTTCTGCGTTCAATAATGCTACTTCTGATGCTGCAGCAGCAACATTTGGATATTGCGCATGCAGACTTTTTAAATATTTCATCTTTAATGGTTGATTCATGTGTCCCCCTGATCTTTATTTGCAGCAATCTGTTCCAGACGCTCCAATGCCGTAACATACTTCATCTGATATAATTCCAGTTTTCTTGTATATTCCATTTTTTCTTGTTCCCAAGATAATTGTAATTCTTTTTCTTTCTCGAGTAAAGCTTTTTTAAGGTCAAATTGATACTTTTCTTCTTGAAGCTCAGCCTGTTTTTCCTGCCGCCGGATCTCCTGTTCATACAGCTGTTTATTGATTGCTATCTCATTGGTAAGAGACTGGATCTCCTGATTCTTTTTCATGATCTCACTGTTTGCTTCCCGAAGCTGTCTGTCCTGATCGGTGTAACCGCCGATCTGTTTTTGAAGTTCTTCTTTTTGCGAATTGAGAAGCGTGATCAGATTATTTTTATCCAGAATCGTCTGTCTCATCTGATCGATCGTAAGCTGCAGCTCCTGTTTTTCCGATTCAAAAGACTGTTTTAGCTGTTCAGACGCCTGCTTCAATTCTTCATACTGATCTGTTTTTTCATCCAATAACCCCTGTATATGATTTCGTTCTTTTTGGAGCTGCAAAATTGTTCTGTCTTTTGTATCCAGAATATCCTGCATCCCGGATCTTACCCGATCCTCCGCATCTTCATTCAGCTGTAAAGAATTTGTAAACATACTTAATAACGCATTGATATGCATCTGAAAATTTTCAATTTCAAGCTTACGTTCTCCCAAAACGGTTTTCCCTTGCTCGAGTTCAAATAAATGGATCAAAGTTGAAAAACACTGCCCC
>DVKZ01000017.1 GCA_018715775.1 Candidatus Fimousia stercorigallinarum
ATGAAAAATTAATTAACAGAAGTTTTCATCTCCGGTTGTTTATGACAGCCGGAGTTTTTTCATAGAAATGAAAAAATATGCAATAAAATCCTTGCATAAATGGTATTTCCTATGCTATACTACCAAAGGTAAAAAATAAACACGCTGTCTCGTAATTCGGCCTGTGCCGCAAGGTGGCCGGAGGTTTCGGACAGGGGAAGAATGAACAAAATGGAGGAAAAACAATGAGCGTTATTTCAATGAAACAGTTATTAGAAGCCGGAGTACATTTCGGACATCAGACAAGAAGATGGAACCCTAAAATGGCACCATACATCTATACAGAGCGTAATGGTATCTATATCATCGACTTACAGAAATCAGTAGGAATGGTAGACGATGCTTACAATGCAGTAAAAGACTGTGTAGCAAATGGTGGAAAGATTCTTTTTGTTGGTACGAAAAAACAGGCTCAGGATTCTATCAAAGCAGAAGCTGAAAGATGTGGAATGTTCTATGTAAACCAGAGATGGTTAGGTGGAATGTTAACAAACTTTAAAACAATCCAGAGCAGAATCACACAGTTAAAGAAAATCGAGGCTATGGAAGAAGATGGAACTTTCGAAGTATTACCTAAGAAAGAAGTTATCCAGTTAAAGAAATTACAGGAAAAACTGGAAAAGAACTTAGGCGGAATCAAAGAAATGAAAGAAGTTCCTGACATGATCTTTGTTGTTGATCCTAGAAAAGAAAGACTTGCAATTCATGAAGCACATGCTTTAGGTATCCCTCTTGTTGGTATTTGTGATACAAACTGCGATCCGGAAGAATTAGATTACGTAATTCCAGGTAATGATGATGCGATCAGAGCTGTTAAATTAATCGTTTCTAAGATGGCAGATGCTGTTATCGAAGCTAACCAGGGTGTTGATGAAACAGCTGAAGAAGAAACAGAAAGCGAAGAATAATTATCATATACGGAGGATTTAACTCATGGCTAAAATTAGTGCAAAACAGGTAAAAGAATTACGTGAAATGACTGGCGCAGGTATGATGGACTGCAAAAAAGCTCTTACACAGACAGACGGCGATATGGATGCTGCTGTTGAATACTTAAGAGAAAACGGTTTAGCAAAAGCTGCTAAAAAAGCAAGCCGTATTGCAGCAGAAGGTATCGTTACAACAGTTGTTTCTGAAGATGGAAAGAAAGCAGCGATTGTAGAAGTTAACTCTGAAACAGATTTCGTTGCGAAAAATGCTGAATTCCAGGCATATGTTGCAGAAGTTGCTGACCAGGCATTAAATACAACTGCAACAGATATTGATGCATTTTTAGCTGAACCTTCTCAGGCTGAAGAAGGAAAAACAGTAAAAGAAGCTTTAGACGGAAAAATTGCGATCATCGGTGAAAACCTTAAGATCAGAAGATTTGATCAGGTAGAAAGCGAAGACGGATTTGTTGCTTCTTACATTCATGCAGGCGGAAAAATCGGCGTATTAGTAAAAGTTGCAACAGATGTTGTGAACGATGATATCAAAGAAATGGCAAAAAATATTGCTATGCAGGTTGCAGCATTAAATCCGAAATACACAGACCGCAGCGAAGTATCTGCTGAATACATCGCACATGAAGAAGAAGTATTAAAAGCTCAGATTGAAAACGATCCTGCTGAAGCAGCAAAACCTGATAAAGTAAAAGCTGGTATGATCAAAGGACGTATCAACAAACAGTTAAAAGAAGTTTGCTTAATGGATCAGGTATATGTAAAAGCAGAAGATGGAAAACAGCCTGTTAATAAATACGTTGCAGAAGTAGCAAAAGCTGCCGGTGCGAAAGTTGCTATTAAAGGCTTTGTTCGTTACGAATGTGGTGAAGGAATCGAAAAGAAACAGGAAGATTTCGCTGCAGAAGTAGCAAAACAGATGGCTGGAAACTAAGGGAATCAAGTCTGAAGGACGCAGATGAACCGTAGTTGGAAGCTATACAGCGTTGCTTAGCGAACCAATCCTGAAAGGTGAAGGTGAGGTTAGCAACAGTCGTATGGGAATATAATTTCCTGGAAAAAAATGAATTTAAAACCCCTGAAGATTCCGAGAAATGGACATTTTCAGGGGTTTTTTGTAAAATATCAGATGGGGATTTCCCTCATTTGATAAAAACGTATTTCTGAAGCCTGTCAAATGCTTCCTGTACCCGTGACAGTGGAAGCGCCAGGTTCATTCGAATATGGAATGGACCGTGGAACGCGCGTCCGTCCTGCCAGGCAACTCCGACATCCCATCCTGTTTTCAGCAGTTCGTCAATGGTTTTGTCATGCGCATTACACCAGTCTGTGCAGTCGAGGAACAGCATATAGGTTCCCTGTGGTCTGGACACGCGGATGCCTTCAAAATGGTTTTCTATATAATCACAGGCATATGCAACATTTTTTGTCAGAACCTGTTTCAGTTCATCAACCCACTCATATCCTTCCGGTTTGTAGGCGCCGATCAGCGCATGCATGCTGAGTACATTCATTCCATTATAGTGTGGCAGAGAGGATTCCTTTTCAATACGGTCACGGAGCCACTTGTTATAAATGATATGATAGCTTCCAATCATTCCGGCGAGATTGAAGGTTTTGGAAGGCGCATACAGAGCAACCGTGCGGCTGCGGGCGTCTTCACTGATCATCTGTGTCGGGATGTGCTTTTCTCCTTCCAGGGTCAGATCTGACCAGATTTCATCCGATATAACGAAAATATCATATTTGCGGCATAATTCCATAAATTTATCCAGTTCCCAGCGTTCCCAGACGCGTCCGCACGGATTGTGAGGGGAGCAGAATACAGCGGTATGGATGTTATGCTTTTGAATTCTTTTTTCCATATCTTCAAAATCCATACGCCAGATATTATGTTCATCGAGCTTCAGAGGGCTCAGGATCATATTGTAACCATTGTTTTTGAGACAATTGGTGAAACCGATGTAAGTAGGAGAATGAAGCAGGATATGATCTCCCTTGGAACAGAGAACGTTGACAGCGCTGACAACGCCGCCCAAAACACCGTTTTCATAGCCGATATGCTCAGCAGCAAGTCCGGTTACACCGTTTCGGATTTCCTGCCATTTGATGATAGAAGAAAAATATTCTTCCGAGGGACTGAAATAACCATATGCTGGGTGTTTGGCGCGTTCGATGATGGCTTCCGGAATCGTCGGAACGGTAGGAAAATTCATGTCGGCGACCCACATCGGAATCACCTCGAAGCCGTCTTTTGGAGGATACGGAGCCATACCGGGAACCATTCCAAGTCCGTCGAGTGCCATGGCATCTTTTCCTTTGCGGTCTAGAATAGAAACAAAATCATATTTCATAGATATAATGCAGACATAAACAATGAAATGAAGAAAAGGAGAATTAGAATATGGCAAAATCGAAATTAGTGGAAACGAATGAAAAAATTGCGAAAGAGGTTGTAGGAGGTTACAAAAAAATTGAAGGAGGTGTAGTGGAAGGTTATAAGAAAATAGAAGAAGGTGCAGTCAGTGGCTTCAATAAAATCGCAGATAAATTCGTTGATAATTTTTTGACGAAAGAAGGAGAATCTGTGAAGGATGCGAAAGTAAGACTGGCAGCGGAACAGAAATCAAGAGAAGAGGCCAGTGCCACAGAGAAGGAGAAACGTTCTAAAAAACAGAGTGCAATTGTAGAGGAAAATATGAAGAAAGCAAAACAAGCATCTCTAGACGTAAGAAAAAAGGCAGGTCTTGAATAATGAAAAAGAGTACCTTTGTAGCTATGATTTTAGGAACCGTTGGAGGCATTTTATTTGCGTTGGATAGCTGGATGATACAGTGTGTCCGCCTTATTGAGGACACCTATGCTGTCATAGAGCAGGAAATTGCATAGCCGGAAGGTTTTCAATTAACGAAAATTTTCCGGCTTTTTTATGCTCATTTTTATACGTACTATCCCATAGGACTAGAAAAAGATGGGTACAAACTATATGACAGTAAGTTACGTGTCATAATTTTTCACAAAAAGTCTTGACCGATTGTTACTACCGGAAATTATAATCGGTTGTATAAAACCGATAGAAACAACCGTTATTCGGTAATGTTTCGGAGTTTAACAGATTAATAAAAAGAAAGAAGGTAGTAAAATGAAGAAATTTTTAAGTATCTTTATGATGGTTGTCCTGTGTATGTTTCTGGTTGGTTGTGTACAGACTTCTGATAATCAAGATGTCTCAAGTGACACCTCTACTTCAGCACAAACGGAAGCGGAAGGCACTCAGGATTCCACTGCAGCTGATACGGAGGCGGAAAGCACAGAGCCAAATGGAGACAGCAATGTTTTAGTGGCATATTTTTCGTGGTCTGGAAATACAGAAGAAATGGCGGCCCATATTGCGGAACAGACAGGCGGAGAGATTTTGGAGATCCGTCCGGAAACTCCTTATCCTACAGATTATAACGAATGCGGAGATGTGGCCCTCGAAGAACGGGATAGTAATGCGCGTCCAGCTATTGCAGATCTGCCTGAGTCAATGGATGGATATGATACGATTTTGATTGGATATCCTATTTGGTGGCATACAGCTCCTATGATTATTGGTACATTTCTTGAAAATTATGATCTGACAGGAGTGGATATTTATCCTTTTACACAGTCTGCATCTATGGATACGGAACAGTTTGATAATTCTATCGATTTTGTAAGGGAAAACACACAGCAGGCTAACGTTCACGACGGCTTATTTGCAAGACCGTCGGATACCGGATTATATCGCCTGTAAGAATGCAGAACTATATTATGTGTCGGTTGATGCGCTGGGGGAAATTGGATGGGAATCCGGAATGTTTCGAAAAAGCGGCAGGCAAGATGCTCATGTGATTGAAGTTTTAACCGAAAAAGCATCCGGAGCCTATCGGTCTTATTTGAAGAAACGAGGGGTTTCTTATATCCTGGCAGGAAAAGATAGGCTGGATTGTAAAATTGCATGTGAAAAACTTTATCGATTATTTGGGATTCAGAAAATGCTGATATGCGGAGGGGGACTGGTTAATTGGACATTTTTACAGGAAGGAATGGTAGATGAACTAAGTCTTATTCTAGCTCCGGCAGCGGATGGGTGTACCGATACAGCTATGGTTTTTGAACAATTTTCTCTGTTGAAAAGAAGCATTCCGGTTGAATTTCATCTGAAAAAGATTGAGCGGCTACATGGAGATGGAGTTCGATTAGTATATACTGTCAGAAATAATTCAGGGGCAGACAGGTCCATTTAGAAAATAATAAATATAAGTAATGTTATTGATCAAACTTTACGGTGTGGGGTGCGGGATATCGCTTAAACAGATAAATTTTATTAGCCAAATAAAATAAAATAGAGTAAAATAAATCTATAGATGTATTTCATTTAGGAAAGGGGGATTTTTTACGGCAACATATGTATTGAGCGATATTCATGGGCTGCATGATAAGTTTATGAAGATGCTTGAAAAAATTCAATTTTCTGATTCTGATATTTTATATATTCTCGGTGATGTCATTGATCGTGGACCGGATGGCATAAAGTCCTATCAGTATATTATGCAGCATGAAAATATTCATGTTTTAAAAGGAAATCATGAAGATTTTTTTCTGAAAGCATTTTCACCAGGAGCAGATATCGGATGGGATGAAAATACTTTAAAAGAACTCGTTATCAATAACCGCCTGTGGCTCGTTTATAATGGAGGAGCAGCGACTTTTAAAGCATTTATCCAATTGAAGGAAGAAGAACAAAAAAGGATTTATCATTATATCAGACAGGAAAAAGAATTTGAATTGATTAAAGTGAGCGGCCAGCAGTATCTTCTGATCCATGCCGGTTTAAATCTTACCGAAGGAATGTCTCTGCAGGAAATTTTAGAACGTGATCTAAAGCAGGGACAGCATTTGTGGATCAGAGAAGATTTCCTATGTTCTCCTAACCGCTTGGATAGTATGACGATTATTTTTGGGCATACGCCAACGCCTCTTTTGCCGGTACATTATCTGGATGCGGATGCCATCAGTGATTCGAACGCTCTTCGATGTAAGATGGGGATGATCTATTATGGAAACGGGAAAATTGATATTGACTGTGGATGTGCGGGAAATTTGAATTTAGGATGTCTGAGACTGGATGATTTCGAGGAGTTTTATACGTAGGAATTTGATCTGATCACGGATTCGTGGTTGTTTTATTGTCTGTGTCAATTATATAAAAAGATAAAGCATTTTACTGAAAAATAAGGGGTGTGAGGATTTTGTTTTTCAAAAAGAAACCAGTGAAAAAGAAGTCATATGATCATGAACAAAAAGAACCTGTTTTAAAATGTAGTATCTGTAATGGCGAACAAGTAGCAGGATTTCAGGATAAAAAAACCGGTGTGTTCGAAGATATTATGTTTATCCGGAATGAAAAAGAGCTGGAACAGTTTAAGGAAATGTACGAGATTACGGAGCCGGTAAAGAAAATATATTAAATATGTTTCAAAAGAAAGAGACACCCTGTGTAAGGATGTCTTTGAGGAGAAAATGAAAAATTAAATTATGTATGTAAACTGCCGAATCCGGCAGGAGTTGCTTGTCGAAGCCATTCGAAAGCCGCGCGTATTTGGTTATTTATTTCCGATGACTTCTTTTGTATTTGTTTTACAGTTATTATTATAGAAAAATGTTGTGATGAAAATGTGTATAGAATCCAAAGGATTTCTAAAGATCATAAAAGAATTTGGAAGGATAAGATCAAGATGATGAATCTGACAAAATTAAGCAGATATTTAAGCTATATTTTACGGCATCATCCGGAAGCTGTCGGAATTTCTCTGGATGAACATGGCTGGGCGAATGTGGAGGCATTGATTGAAGGCATTTCAGAAAAGAAAAAAGGATTTGACAGGGAGATTCTGGAGGAAATCGTGCGGACGGATGAAAAACAGAGATATTCGTTTAGTGAAGATGGAACAAGGATCCGGGCAAATCAGGGACATTCTGTGTTGGTTGATGTAAATTTGGAGCAAAAAGATCCTCCGGAATATTTATGGCACGGAACAGCGGAGAAGTCTGTATCGTCGATTCAAAAGAAGGGGCTTCTTCCCATGTCCCGTTTGTATGTACATTTGTCAAAGAATGCTAAAGAAGCAGAAAAAGTTGGGGCACGTCATGGGAAACCCGTTGTTTATCGCATTAAAAGCGGGAAAATGGCTGAGGACGGATATTGTTTTTATCAATCGGCGAATAAAGTTTGGCTGACGAAAATGGTGCCGATAGAATATTTGGAAAATAACGAAGATTAAATACCAATAACTGTTTTTTTAAATGAAATAGACAGAATATTCTGAATTTAAATAAATTTGAAAAAAGTTATTGACCAATTCTGAAAACTAGTATATAATATAGACATAACCAAAAGAAATAGAAAATAAATAAAAAAAGAAGATGTCAACCTTCCAAATTTATTCATTTCTATCTCTTTAAAACTTAAAACCAATATATCCTATAGGAGGTATGGTCCAATGAAATGATTAGCATTCCAATATTATAAAAGATAAAAAATCAAAAGATTCCATTTCATAAACCGAAAGATGACAACAACAGGAAATCTTAAAATTATATGTTTAGAAATCAATATTCTTTCTATAAATCGATGGAATAATAAGAAAAACATAAAAGAGCATCAAGAAAAGAATGAAGAACATTATTACATCAAGTATTTAGAAAAAAGAATATATGGTTAGAATTCAATAATTCCAAAGAGGAAATGTTAAGTATCATCCGAAGTGGACAGAAAAGAATCCAAAGATTTTAAAATCAAAGAATTATAATTATTGGACAGGATCAAATCAATAGAAAGTGAGGTTATACAGTGAAACTTCTAGAATATCATTAGAAGGCCATCTAATTAATAAAATCATTAATTAGATGGCCTTCATCATTTCGAGAGAAGGCAAAAGAGAAATAACAGTGCCTTCTTTTTTCTTTGCTTTTTGATAACAGAGTTTAAATCTGGTTTATCGGGTCGGTTTTGGACTTCCGCATTCGGAACAGAATTTTCCGGTATTTTTTGTGCCGCATGTGCAAATCCATTCTCCGGCAGGTTTCGGTTTTCCGCATTCAGAACAGAATTTCCCCGTATTTTTTGTACCGCAGGAACAGATCCATCCGCCTGCAGGGCTTTGTGATTCAACAGGATTTGATGGCTGTGTGCTTGTCTGGCGGCGTCCCATCTCATACAATGCCTGGGCGTCAATACCACCTGCTTGATTTGCCATTCCATATCCCATAAATCCAGTCATTGCCCCGCCGTTGTTTTGCGCAGCTAAACGCATAGCATCTGCCTGCGCACCGGTCAGAGTTGCTGCAGCCATGGATGGATCACGCATAACTGCGGATTTCTGAAGATTTTTGATCATTTCTTCATCCTCTTTAGATGCAGATACGCTGTTGATCCCAAAAGAATTGATCTGGATGCCGCGAAGCAGGGTCCATTTTTTCGATAAAATTTCATTTAATGCATCGGCAATCTCTAAAGTGTGTCCCGGAAGAGCACTATAGCGGATGCCCATTTCCGAAATGCGGGCAAAGGCAGGCTGCAAAGCAGTCAGTAATTCGGATTTTAACATAGAATCAATCCGGTCGCGAGTATATACGTGTGTGATATTCCCACAGACATTTGTATAAAACACCATCGGATTAACGATCCGATATGAGTATTCACCGTTGCACCGGATGGAAATATCGACGTCTAATCCAATGTTATAGTCGACAACCCGGAAAGGCACCGGATTTGGAGTTCCGTATTTATTGCCAGGGATTTCTTTTGTATTAAAATAGTAAATTCTCTGATCTTTTCCGGTTCCGCCTCCGAACTGAAACCGTTCCCATGTTTCAAGGGCAATATTCCCCAGTCCTTCGGTAAACGAATCTGCAAATACGGAAGAAGAAGTTTTTGTATCGTATGTATAGCATCCGGGCTCCGTACAGACTTCCAGAACAACACCGTTTTCAACAATCATCATACATTGTCCGTCAGCGACCACGATATGTGATCCGTCTGTAATAATATTGTCCTCTCCCTTTGTATTGGAAGAACGTCTCGAAGTCCTTTTTTCTCCTTTTGCAGCTAAAATGTCCGAACTTAATGAGTCACAATAAAAATATTCTTTCCACTGGTCTGCAAGCGTTCCGCCGAACGCGCCAGAGGCTGCTCTTATTAATCCCATAATTGTCTCCTTTATTTAAAATTTTCCACTTGTTCCGGAAGAATCGGAATGCATATTATGATGAACGTCTTCGTGTTTAGGACGCGGTGTTTTGCTTATCGTATGATAAAGAAAGATATCTGAGCGGTCGGTAAGGTGAAAACTATCTTGCTGCAGATATTCGGATGCATTATCCTGAACGATTCTTGTATTCATATGCCGTTTCCATGTTAAAACGATAAAAAGAGAGATCAGAAGAGATAAAAGGAATGCTCCTGTTATGATAAAAGGAATAGGAATGCTATTTCTATAAGTATGGTCCGTATCATAAGGAGTTCCATTTTCTGCTTCGGATAAAAATTCGTCTGCCAGAGAAACGAAAGTTTGGAATGATGCATCGTATTCGCCATCTGAAAGATCATCTAATATGAGGTCTGCAATATGTTCTCTTCCATAAGTCGTAAAGGCATCCTGAGCACTTCCGAATCCAACGATTCCCCAGTCGCGTTCTGCCATGCTGATCGCAAGCATGATTCCGTCCGTATCTCCGGAAGTATCCGCAAAGTGTTCCAGGAAGTATTGTCGCTGCCATTCTTTGATGTCATTTCCGGAAAAGTCAGGGGTCGTTACGATGCAGATGACCGTCTGATGCGCCAAACTGGCATCTCGGCAATCTTCCTCTAAATCAGATAGTTCATTGTTACTTAAAAGTCCTGCATCATCAATGATATAATGATCCGGCTCATATTCAGATGCAGAAACAGGTATCGGTAAAAGACTAAGCATACAAACAATCATCAGGAACAGGGGCAGGCGTTTAAAAGATTGTCTTTGCATCAAAAAACACCTCCTAAAAATATAATACCTAGCACGGATAAAATGAGTGTTCCGATTCCTGTCATACCAAAGAGATATTTCCAAAAAGCATGGTAATCAATCGGAAGTTCGCCAACCATTTTTCCAGTTTGTCCGTTAATGGCAAATTGATAAGTTTTTCCATGATAGACCGTCTCAAAAAGCCAGACAGGAAGAAGCGCATAAGTTACTTTTCCCTTTTTAGAGGAAAGATTGCTTCTCCGGATATTCACAGTATCATATCCATGAATAGTACTATATAAGGCATCTTCTGCACTGCGGCAAAGGCGTTCGTTCGCTCTTTTTTTCGCCTGATCAGAAGAAACGTCATGTCGGTCGGTTTCGTAGCCGGCAAGATAGGACGGATCAAAACCGGTCAACTGGCGATAATCAAAGGGTTCAATTGATTCCGTTGTCTCGTCTTCCATTTTTGTGCTGCCATCCACTGGTATGTGGTAAAACTCCATTGTTCCAGCGCGCCGGATCAGGTAGAAGGAAGTATCGACATAATCGTAATCTCCGTCGCTCCATGCGCGAGTTTTCGTACCATGAAAACTCATTTCAGCAGAGGCTTTGCTGTCAAACAGCCAATAGGGAACATAATATCCTTTGATATTTTTTAAATAACTTCTGTTCCGAAAGTTTTTTGGAAGCAGCCGCTTGCCTTTACAAAACTGTTCCAGCATTTGTTCAGCCCTATCGCTATTTACTTGGAATGGAATAATAACTTCCGGCTTAAAATCATCCGAGGCTGCACGCAGAACGATCACATTGTCACAATAAGGGCAGATCGTACTGACTTTCTCTTCGTCGGCTTCCATTTCGGCACCGCAGGAAGGGCAAAGGTAGCGCCCGTCATCGGTTCGATTGGCAACAGGGGAATCTGCCTGAAAATTCCACTCTATATCCTGCTTATCCGTTGCCTGCTCATCTTCTGTATACTGCTGCAGTGTTTTCGGATCAAACGAATTGCCGCAGCTTTTACAGGAAAGTTTCTGGCTTCCGGGAGAAAATGTCAGTGCTGCTCCGCAGCATGGACATTTATACTGTACAAAATCCATATAAACCTCCTTTTTCGTTATTTAATGACAGTATACCATGTTTTTTTAAAAATAGGGTTAAATATGATGTGAAATTTGTCAAAATTGTAATACCGAAAGAGGCTTTTGCTGTAAATCGGAAATCTGATTTTATGTGCAGTGTGCACAAAGACTTTTTTTATCTATCGTACAGGATGAATTTTGTAAATAAAAAAAAGCTTCTTTATACTTATAACTAAATTAAGAAAAAGGAGGTTTGTTTATGAGTAATGTGATTACTATTACCCGTCAGTTTGGCAGTATGGGACGCCATATCGGCATGCAGGTTGCTGAAATTATGGGGTATAAATATTTAGACCGCGATATTCTGGAAGATACAGCAAAGAAAATGGATATCAGTTTGGAGAGACTGCTTTTACTGGAAGATAAAGATATTAAAGGATACCACCGCATGGCATATCCGTTTGGGTTCGGTGACGGAGTGATGCAGAGAAAAATGTTTCAGGTGCAAAGTAATCTGGTGAAACATTATGCAGAATCAGAAAATTGTGTCATTATCGGAAGATGTGCGGATTATGTATTGAAAGACTGGGACAATGTGTTTAGCGTTTTTATTGATGCGCCTTATCTTGATCGTATTGAAAATAGCGTCGATAAATTAGGAATTAAAGCTTCCGAAGCAAAAATTATTGTCGATGAAGTCGATTACGCGAGGGAAATCTGTTATAAAAAATTTACCAGAACGCAGTTTAATACGACCAATTATCGGGGGCGGCATTTCCGGTGCTGCACTTGGATATCATTTAAGTTTATATGATGAAGCGGAAATTGTTTTATTTGAAAAAGACCGGATCGGATGCGGGACAACAGCAAAGTCGGCCGGATATTCCGGAGAATATATTACGGACAAAGACCGGATCAAAGAAATCCTTCCTGGAATCAATACAGATCAGATTCTTGGAGCAGGATATACCAAAGATGACGGATATTTTGACGGCACTATGATTTCTAATACGTTTGTTAAAAAAATGCAGGCAAATGGCGGAATCGTAAAGACAGGAATAAAAGTAACAGAATTAATCAAAGATGAGGATAGGGTAAAAGGATTAAAGACGGATGACGGATCCGAATATGAATTTGATATTGTTGTAGACTGTACTGGTCCATGGAGCCGGTTTACCGGAGAAATGGCAGGCATTGATGTACCGATCTGGCATACAAAAGCAGAAGCATTTTTTCTGTCTCCTCCGATAAAACGTGAGGGATATACCTTTCCGGTTATTAAATATCCTGCATTTTATGGCTTAAAGGCAGGGGACAATGTATTCATTTGTAAGTCACATTTATCGATGAATTTAGATGATCCAAGACATGCAGGACAATGGAATCCGGATGAACTCCCGCAGACCGGCGGTACCGATGAATATTTTATTGATTTTTTGTTTGATCAGATGGATACATATATTCTGGAACTCGCAGACAGTGGATTATCTTCTTGCAACCGGATATGGTGGTAATGGAGTGATCGAAGCTCCGGCAGTCAGCCGGGACCTGGCAAAATATATTATGAGAGGCGAATCTACATTATTATTAGAAGAATGGGCTTTTCAGAGACTTTTAAAGAAATAGAGGAATGATTATGAAAATAGCTGTTTGTATCAAGCAAGTACCGGTATCTGAAAAAGTAAGAATGGATCCGGTCACACACAATTTGATTCGGGAAAATACGGAAATGGGCATGAATCCTGCGGATTTGAATGCTTTGACCGAAGCTGTTCAATTAAAAAAAGAAACCGGAGGATCGATTGATGTATTTACCATGGGCACGCTTGCCGCGAGATCCGTTCTTGTTACTGCATTAGCGATGGGGGCGGATGAAGCATATCTGGTTACCGATCGTTTGTTTGCCGGTGGGGATTCTCTTGGCACGGCCAAAGTATTGGCGGCTGCTTTACATGAAACCGATCAATATGATGTTGTAATCTGCGGAATCATTTCTTCTGACGGGGCAACCGGACAGACGGGGCCGATGATGGCACAGTTGATGAATCTGACTTCTGTATCTGACGTGAAAAAAATAGCAAAGCAGGATGATCAGATATTAGAAGTAGACAAAAGCTGGAAGGGAAAGTTGGTACGTTTGAAGGTGCAGACACCGCTGCTTTTAACTGTTTCATTAGGAAGTAATGCGCCTATTTTGCCTACACTCAGGAATCAGATGAAGGCAAAGAAAAAAGAAATTCATGAAATAACGAATGATCTTCTTGGCTTGGAAATAAATTCAATCGGAGGGAAAGGAGCAAAATCTCTCGTTACGGATACGATACTGATTAAAAAAAGCGGAAAACAGAGTCATATGTTAACAGGTTCACTTGATGAGATCGCCGATCAAGTGCTTGCTCTGATAAAGGAGGCCAGATGATAATATGATAGAGGGAATCTATATTTATACAGAAATTCAAAATGGGAAACCGGCCGAATATACGTCGGAACTGGTTTCTTATGCGGAATCGCTAAAGCTGAAAGTTCCGATCAGGGTATTTGGGTTACAAGGGAATACGGTTTTTTATGAAGCAGAAGCAGCAAAAACAATTGCAGCATATCTACAGAAAGAATCTCCCGGTATTGTGTTGATCCCTGCAGTGGGAACTGCAAAAGCAATTTTTGCGAGGACGGCAGTGCTGCTCGATGTCGGTATGACTGCAGACTGTACAGAACTTTATGTTGAAAATGGTATTTTCAGGCGGAAAAAGCCGGCTTTTGGAAATGAGGCAATGGTTGTTACAGAAGAAACAAAGCAGCCGGCTTTCGTTACCGTTGTTGTTGGAAAATCCAGGGGAAATACAGAGTATCCATTGGAACAGATTCAAATATTAGCAGCAGATGTTTCAAAATCTTCTGAGGAAGTGCTTGACATCTTTGAGCCGGACACCGAAGAAATCATGGATGCTGAAGTGATTCTTTCTATTGGACGAGGCATATCCGGGAAAGACGGATATGATACAGCTGTCTCGTTTGCAAAAAAGATCGGTGCCGCAGTTGGAGGTACAAGGCCGTTGGTTGATCAGGGAATGATTCCGTTTGAACATCAGATCGGTCAGACAGGATGCATCGTTCATCCGAAATGTTGCATTTTCGCCGGTGTTTCGGGTGCGATCCAGCATACAGAAGGTGTGAGGGATGCGGATGTCACGATAGCTGTGAATAAGGATTCCGGAGCAGCGATTTTTTCATTTGCAGACTATGGAGTTGTCGCTGATGGAGTTGTATTTATGAAAAAGATGATGGAAAAAATGCAGGGCTGATTTATGGAAAAAGAGTTAGATTTTATAGCAGAAAGAATTGAAAAATATATTGAAGATACAAAGAAAATCACTGCAACTCCAGGGAAGGGTGTTACGAGACTTCCATTTACATTAGAATCTAAGCGTTGTGTCCATTATCTGGAAAAACAGATGAGTCAGATGGGTCTGGACGTGATAGAAGATGCATCTGGAGCAGTTATCGGCATACTAAAAGGAAAATCCCCGGAAAGGATCATGATTGGTTCACATTATGATTCTGTTGAACATGGAGGAGCATATGATGGAATGGCTGGGATTCTATGTGGGATTGAAATTGCGGCATATTATATCCGCCATGGATTGGAACCACCTTATACTCTGGAAATTGCAGGATTAAATGATGAGGAAGGCGACCGGTTTGGAGGAGGATATCTGTCAAGTAAAGCATTTTTGGGAAAATGGACGACCAATGACCTGAAAGATTATGTCGATAAAAATGGAATATCCTATTATGATGCAATGATTTTATATGGATATTCTCCAGAACATTTAATTCGGGCAGAACGGCCAAGAAAAGGTTGGAAGGGCTATCTGGAAATTCATGTGGAGCAGGGGCCGATCATGGAAGACCAGGGAACCGAGATTGGTATTGTAGAAACCATTGTTGCGATTGAGAGATATTATATCACGATCATCGGGAAGGCTGATCATGCCGGTACACAGCCGATGGATACAAGAAGTGATGCCGTTATGGCAGCAGTCGATGTGATTACAAAGCTGCGTCAATATGTGTTGGAATACAAGGGAATGGTCGGTACAGTAGGTGAAATTCATGTATATCCGAACCAGATCAATATTGTACCCGAAAAAATAACATTTTCCATTGATGTAAGAAGTGCAGATCAAGCATGGCTGGATGCTTGTATTCACAAAATATCGGAAGAAGTAAAGAAAAAAGAGAGCGAAGGGTTTTCCTGCGAACTAAAGCAGACGATGTCGAATTCTGTCACAAAGATGAAACCGGAGTGGGTGAAACAGCTCGAGAAAAGTGCGAAAAAACTTGGATTTTCGAATATGAGGCTTAATAGCGGTGCAGGACACGATGCAGCGATCATTGGAAAAGAAATCGACACTGCAATGCTGTTTGTTCCAAGTATCGGCGGAAGGAGCCATATACCGGAAGAATACAGCAATGAAAAAGATCTTGCAAAAGCAGTCTTGACAGCGATTCATTTTATTGATCATTTACAATAGGAAAGGAAGAAGGGATCATATGGGATATAGAAAAGATTTATTAGGAACAAGAGCAGAGGTACATCCGGGATTATGGGCGTTAATACCACCAGATGGATTAGTAAATAATGTAATTCCTTATATTCAGGGATGTAAAGTCAGTA
>DVKZ01000123.1 GCA_018715775.1 Candidatus Fimousia stercorigallinarum
GAAGATAAAGTTTTCGTTGTTGATAATCAACGAATCTCTGCCACCATGAAATCTACGGTTCTAGACGCAAAAGAAATGGCTGATAAAGGATATTCTGCCCGTGAGATTCAGAAATTTCTGATGGACACCAAATTTGATTCCAGTATTTATGTTATGCTTGATACATTGTACTATCTGAAAAAAGGCGGACGTATCACACCGGCGGCTGCTGCTCTGGCAACATTTTTACAGATCAAGCCGGTTCTTCAGATTCATGGAGAGAAGCTGGATGCTTTCGCCAAATGCCGTACAATAAAAAAGGGCCGCAAAACAATGCTTCAGACAGCTGTCAAAGATGCTTCGGAACGGTTCGGAGGCGTTGATAATGTCCGCATTTGCGTTATTCATACGGAAAATCGTGCTGCAGCAGAAGAATTCCGAAAAGAACTGTCTGAAGTCTTTCCTCTGCAAGAGAAAGATATTCCTATCGAAATTTTATCTTTGAGTGTTGCCTGCCATATTGGTCCGGGATGTCTCGCTGTTACAATTGAAAAGAAACCAGAATATTAAAAAGTCCAGCCGGAAATCATCCGGCAGGACTTTTTATTTTGCTGTCATTGTTTTTACCGCGCTGTATGCACCATATTTTTTAACACCATTCACGGTTTTATAAGCTCTGACCTTAACATCATATGTTTTAACATTTAATCCGGTAAATGTTTTTGAAGTACTGGAAACATTTACATAATGCCAGTCTTTCTTTCCTTTTCTGGAATAGGCGATCCGATAGCCGGAGCTTCCGGTTGCTTTAGACCACTTGATAACCGCGCTCTTCTTCTTTGATCCTTTTGAAGATTTGAGACTGGTGACTTTCTTTGGAACAATATAAAATGTCAGTGTTTTTCTGCCCTTGAAATTTCCTTTGCCATAGAAGATCACAGTTCCTTTTCCAGTTGATTTATTCGTTCCATATTCAATCGTAAAATCTTTTCCTTCTACTAATGTATTGCCCGCATAAGTTGCAGTAACTTTTGGTTTAATCTGTTTTCCTGTGTAAACCTGATTAGAAATGGAAGAGAATTTTGCAGCTGCGATCTTTTGTGCAGTAATTTCAATTGGTACACTTCCTTCGATCTCACTTCCATCTTTCGCTGTTGCTTTATAATAAACGGTCGTTACTCCGACTTTCTTTCTCTTTGGCTTTGTCGTAGACCAGGTTACTTTATCTTTGCTATAAAGAACTTCTGTTCCCGGTTTATAATTAGAAAGCGTAACGGTATGTGATTTCCAATCAAAGATTCCGGAATATCCTTCCGCTTTAAATGGTTTTACATAGGTATCCTGAATCATATAATTTAAATCAACAACTCCGGTAATGCCATCAACGGTTGCTGAAGAAGTACACTGCCAGATTGCATAGTCGCCTTTATATGTACAAGATGAATTATACTGTGCAACCCATTTGATCACATTGTCAAAATAGGAATCTGTCAGATGATTTTCCCACCAGTTTTTGTTCGCATAAACACCAGTCGTATAACCTTCTGCTTCAACGATATCACAATATGTCTCTGCGATATCTCCTTTCATGGCAGCAGACTGCTCTGCCTGAACATCATCTTCCATATCCAGAAATACCGGCAGATCCGGATCCGCATCTGCTTCATCAAGCATACGAAGTGTATGCTGCGCTTCACTTTTTGCTTTTGCGACCGATGTTGCATAAGAATACAAATAAACACCATATGGAATTCCGTATTTTTCACATTCTTCTACACTTCTTACAAAATATGCATCATCCTGGCTCGTTAAATCTCCGCCATATCCGCAGCGGATAATAACGAAATCAACATTTTTTGCTAAAGTCTTAAAGTCAATATCTGCTTTCTGCCAATTCCATTTTGAAATATCGACCCCTTTTCCAATGGAATCCGATGGTTCTGTCGGAACAGCCATTCGGGAAATCTTTCCGTCATATTCATAACTCGAACCCATCGGCTTATCAATCTCCTCTACTTCTTGTTCAACCTCATCAACGGTATCTTGAACGGATTCCAGGGTCTGATTCACCTGATTGATAATTCGGTCGATGTCATCGGCTCTTACATCCGTCAATGTTGATGAGATGATCATACACATTACTAATATGACCGACAATAGCCTTTTCATAATTTCTGTAAATCCTCCCATTCTTTTTCATATATTTTTACGTTTACTGTTTTATTCTACATTATTTTTTTTGCTTTGTAAACACAGCGTAATACATTTGTAACATTTGGTAATTCGACAAACCTTTTTCTTTCTATACACAAAATAGCCGGCTGAACCTCTTCAACCGGCTGTTGTTATCTTACTGCTTACTCCGCTTCTAAATGAAATGCTTTATGAGCCGCATTCATTGCTTTTTCCATATCCTCTTCATCTACTAAAACCGTAACACGGATCTCGGATGTAGAAATCATACGAATATTAATTCCCGCCTCATATAATGCACGGAACATATTCGCTGCCACTCCCGGATGAGCAACCATTCCTGCACCGACGATTGAGACTTTTGCAACTTTTCCTTCTACATCGATATCGGTATATTTCGATCTCGCAAAATTATTCTTGATCAGCTCAACCGTTTCATTTGCTAAATCCTGAGCTACTGTAAAGGAAATATCTTTTGTTCCGTTACGTCCGACAGACTGTAAGATAATATCTACATTAATATTGTTTCTAGCCAGAAGATTAAATAATTTAAATGCAACGCCCGGTTCGTCCTTCACACCTAATACTGCGATCCGTGCTGCATCATTATCACCTGCTACACCGACTGCTACTTTTTCTTCAATCGAAGTAGAGGATTTTACGATCGTTCCTTCTGCTGTATTTAAAGAAGAACGAACCACGATCTGAACTCCGTGTTTTTTTGCAAGTTCTACACAACGGTTATGAAGTACCCCTGCTCCTAATGTTGCGAGTTCTAACATTTCGTTATAGGTGATTTCTTTCAGCTTGCGTGCATCCGGTACTTTTCTAGGGTCTGCTGTGTAAACACCTTCTACGTCTGTGTAAATCTCACAGGCATCTGCACGAAGAGCTGCCGCCAATGCAACGGCTGTTGTATCCGAACCACCGCGGCCTAATGTTGTATAATTGTTATAGTGATCGATTCCCTGGAAACCGGTAACAATAACGATCTTTCTCTGATCTAATTCATGATAAATTCTTTCTGTATCAATTCTTTTTAATCTGGCATTTCCATATTTATTTGTAGAATGCATCGCTACCTGGAAAGCATTTAATGAAACAGCAGGAACTCCCAGTACGTCCATTGCCATCGCCATTAACGCAACTGATTTCTGTTCTCCGATCGTAAAAAGCATATCCATCTCTCTTTTTGACGGATTCGGATTGATATCTCTTGCTTCCGCAATCAGCTCATCTGTCATCTTTCCCATCGCTGATAAAACAACTACGACATCATTTCCTTTTTTATAATCTTCAATACATCTTTTTGCTACGTTAAAAATTCTTTCCTTATCTCCGACAGAAGTACCGCCGAATTTCTTAACGATTAACATTTATATTATCCTCCTAAGTCTCTTATCAATCTTTCTCATATATTTATTTCGCATTTAATCTTATCACACTATTAACAGATTTGAAATCCTTTATTTTTTTCTGGAAATCTTTTTCTTTTATGATTGATGTGACAAATGCATATTCATCTGTTTTTTCCTCTAACGTCACGATCTTCACGTTTCCAAACGCTTTTTCCACCGCCTCTTTTGGTGTATCTGCAGACACGCGGACAAAGAATGCATGTTTGAAATCTCCGATATTGCCAAGCTCCAGTTTTTCCGAACCCCAAATAATCGGCAGAGATCTTCCGAGATGTCTGACTGCTTCTACCATATCCGCAGCAACCGCGCTGGCAGTCGGCAGTTTTCCGGCTCCCCGTCCATAAAACATCAGATCATCTACCATATTCCCATTTACAAATACAGCATTAAATACATCTTTCACACTATATAACGGGTGATCTTTTCCGATCATCATCGGACAGACCATCGCATATACCTGTCCATCAATCTTGCAACTGGTTCCCAGAAGTTTAATGCTCTTGTTCAATGCTTTTGCATATTTAATATCAGCATCCGTGATCTTCGTGATGCCTTCTGTATAGATATCTTCATAATCGACCTGCTGTCCATAGGCCAGGGATGTTAAAATAGCAATCTTTCGGCACGCATCATATCCTTCCACATCAGCTTCCGGATGCAGTTCTGCATATCCTTTTTCCTGTGCCTCTTTTAAAACAGCATCAAAATCCAGACCTTCATCTGACATTTTGGTCAAGATATAGTTGGTTGTACCATTCAATATTCCGGTAATCTCTGTAATTTCATCAGCGGATAAGGATTCATTGATCGGACGGATGATCGGAATCCCTCCTCCGACACTGGCTTCAAATAAAAAGTTGGCGTCGTTTTCTTTCGCAAGTGCAATCAACTCTGCACCGTGCTTCGCAACTAATTCCTTATTGGATGTGCACACACTTTTACCGCGTTTCAGGCATTCGGAAACCCATGTATAAGATGGTTCCACACCGCCCAGCACTTCCACTACAATGCTGATTTCCGGGTCATTGACAATCGTCTCAAAATTGCGGCAGAGAACCTCATTAACCGGATCATCCGCCGGAAATTCCTTTTTATCCAGCACATATTTTACTCTTAACTCTTTTCCTATACGCTTGCTGATGCTCTTCTGGTTTGTCCGGATTACTTCAAATACACCGGACCCTACCGTTCCATATCCTAATATCGCTGCATTTATCATCTGTTTTTTCACTCCCTGGCAATAATCTTAACATTAATAATGCGATCCAAATTTTCCACTTCTTCTAACATGGCTGATACATCCGTTGTAATCGACAGGATGTCTACGCTGATGGTCAAAACACCAATTCCATTGATCGGTATACTCTGATGGATCGTCAGAATATTTGTCTGATATTTTGCAAATACATTTAAAATCGTAGAAATCACGCCCGGACAATCCTGGACTTCGATCACACAAGTAATGTTCTTTCCCTGTCTGTTATCGTGAAACGGAAAAATATCATCTTTATATTTATAGTAAGAACTTCTGCTAATACCGATTTCTGCTGATGCCTCCTGCACGGTCTTTCCGGGATCGGCATCCAGTAATTTCTGTACTTCCACAACTTTTAACAGTACTTCCGGAACAGCTTTTTTGCGAATGACATAATATTGATTATTTTCAGACATTCTTTCCTCCTTTGTCCTTGCAACAAATACAAGTGTCCGTCACTTGACGATACTACCATATCTTTTTCTTATTATCAAGTACATTTTTTGAAACAATCCACCCGATTTCCCATGAAAACGCCAATTTTGTCCTTCGATTACGGCTCCTCAATCTTTGACTGTTTTAAATTTTCCCATTTTAAATAGGCATTGATAAAATTATCTAATGCGCCATCCAGTACAGCCGCCGGATTTCCGCTTTCTTCGTTTGTCCGATGATCTTTTACCATCGTATAAGGCTGAAGCACATAGGAACGGATCTGACTTCCCCAGCCGATATCCATAACTTCTCCACGAATTCCAGAAAGTTCTTCCTGTCTTTCCTGTTCTTTTAAAATATATAATTTCGCTTTCAACATCTGCATCGCCTTATCTTTGTTCTGTTTTTGAGAACGTTCATTCTGACACTGCACAACGGTTCCTGTCGGCAGATGTGTAATACGGATCGCTGAATCCGTCTTGTTAATGTGCTGACCGCCGGCTCCGCTGGCACGATACGTATCAATCCGGATGTCCTCGTCCGCGATCTCAATATTGATCTCCGATTTTATGTCCGGCATAACGTCACAGGAAGCAAAAGACGTCTGGCGTTTTCCTGCTGCATTAAACGGTGAAATTCTTACCAGTCGATGAATGCCTTTTTCCGATTTTAACAGACCATATGCATTTTCCCCGCAGATTTGCATCGTTACTGACTTAATCCCTGCAACTTCGCCATCCAGATAATCGACAACCTGAACCTGAAATCCTTTTTTCTCAGCCCATTTATGATACATTCGATACAACATACTGACCCAGTCACAAGCCTCTGTTCCGCCGGCTCCGGCATTTAAGCTCAAAATAGCATCTTCATGATCATATTCGCCGGACAGCAGTGTACGAATTCTTAATTCTTCAAAATTCTTCACAAACTGATCGATCATATCTTCAATTTCGGGAATTAGCTCATCATCATCTTCTTCATATCCCATTTCGATCATTGTGAGAATATCATCCCGCTCTGCTTCCAGAGTCTCATAGGATTCCACAACAGATTTTAGTTGTTTCAGCTCTTTCATAACAAATTGGGATGATGTAACATCATCCCAAAAATTCGGTTCTTCCATCTGCGCTTCCAGCTGATCAATTCTTTCCTGTTTCATATCTAATCCTAATGACTCTTTCAATTCAGACAGAGGTTCTTCGTAATTTCCTATCTTAACTTTAAATTGATCTAATTCTACCACAGTCTAAGCTCCTTATCATTTACCGCGTCCACAGCAGTGTTTATACTTTTTCCCGCTTCCGCACGGACACGGATCATTTCGTCCTATCTTCGCATTTTTGCGGCGGTACGGGCCCTTTTTCGTGCTTTCGTCCTTGTTCGTTCCCGTAATCTCCGGTGTTTCTTCTTTCTCCACTTTTGTCTCTACCCGAACGTGGAAGAGCGCATTTGTTGTATCTTCCTGAATTGCATTCGTCATCTCTTCAAACATATTGAATGCCTGGAACCGATATTCTACCAGCGGATCGCGCTGTCCATATGCCTGCATGCCAATCCCCTGACGCAACTGATCCATATCATCGATATGATCCATCCATTTGCGGTCGATCGTATTTAAAAGAATAATTCGTTCAATTTCCCTCATATCTTCTGTTTCGAATTCCTTTTGCTTTTCATCATACAAAGCAAGGGCATCTTCCTGCAGACGGGAAATCAGATGCTTGGATCCATCTTTTTTATCCTCATCTGTCAGTTCGATCCTCGGAAATGGAACAATTCTCGTCAAGGAATGATTCAGTCCGTTCATATCCCATTCATCGTACGGTACATCATCGTTACAGTAAGAGGAAACATTTCTTTCCACTGTCGATGTGATCATATTACGGACAACATCCTGCATATCTTCTCCGTCCAGTACACGGCGGCGTTCTGCATAAATGATCTCTCTCTGCTCATTATTTACCTGGTCGTAATCCAACAGATTCTTACGGATTGAGAAGTTATTATTTTCAATCTTCTTCTGTGCTTTTTCAATTGTGCTTGTGATCGTCTTATGCTGGATTTCTTCCCCTTCTGGAATACCTAAGGCATTATAAACTGCAATCATTCGTTCTGATCCGAACAGACGCATCAGGTCATCTTCCAGAGAAAGGTAAAACTTGGATTCTCCAGGGTCACCCTGACGTCCGGAACGTCCACGCAGCTGGTTATCAATACGTCTTGCTTCATGACGTTCGGTACCAATGATTTTTAATCCACCAAGTTCTGCAACTCCTTCTTCCAGCTTAATATCGGTACCACGGCCTGCCATGTTCGTTGCGATCGTTACAGCACCGATCTCTCCGGCATGAGAAATGATCTCTGCTTCCTGTTCATGAAATTTTGCATTTAATACGTTGTGTTTAATGCCGCGTCTTCTTAACATCTGGCTCAGTTCTTCCGATGCTTCAATCGTGATCGTACCGACCAAAACCGGCTGTCCCTTCTGATTAGATGCTTCAATATCATCGACAACGGCCTTCAGTTTTTCTGCACGTGTTTTATAAATCGAATCATTATGATCGATACGGATCACCGGCATATTCGTCGGAATGACAATAACATCCATTCCGTAGATTTCACGGAATTCCTCTTCCTCTGTCAATGCAGTACCGGTCATACCGGCTTTTTTCTTATATTTATTAAAGAAGTTCTGGAATGTGATCGTTGCCAGTGTCTTCGATTCTCTCTTTACCTTAACATGTTCTTTTGCTTCGATCGCCTGATGCAGCCCGTCTGAATAACGTCTGCCCGGCATAATACGACCGGTAAATTCATCAACGATCAGTACTTCATCATCTTTTACTACATAATCTTTATCTCTGAACATCAGATTGTGTGCTCTTAATGCCAGGATCATATTGTGCTGTAATGCCAGGTGTTCCGGATCGGCAAGATTTTCAATATTGAAAAACTTCTCTACTTTTTCCACACCCTGTGCGGTCAGCATTACGTGTTTATCTTTTTCATTTACGAGGAAGTCTCCGTCTTCTTCCGGTACTTCATTCATGATCGCATCGATCTTGGAAATCTCACCATCCGACGAGCCTCTTTCCATGGTGCGTGCAAGCATATCGCACATGCGATATAAATCTGTAGATTTTCCACTCTGGCCGGAAATAATCAGCGGAGTTCTCGCTTCATCAATCAAAACCGAGTCAACCTCATCGACAATCGCATAGTTCAATTCTCTCTGTACCAGCTGTGATTTATCCGTAACCATGTTATCTCTCAGATAATCGAATCCAAGCTCATTATTCGTAACATACGTAATGTCACAGTCATACATCTCCTGACGCTGTGCAGTGTCCATATCATTCGTCACTACGCCGACCGACAGGCCGAGGAACGTATAAATCTGTCCCATCCATTCCGCATCACGCTTTGCCAGATATTCATTGACCGTTACAATATGCACGCCTTTTCCTTCCAGCGCATTCAGATAAGCCGGAAGTGTTGCTACTAATGTTTTACCTTCACCGGTCTTCATCTCAGCAATACGTCCCTGATGAAGAATAATACCACCAATCAACTGTACGCGGAAATGTCTCATATTCAATGTTCTTTTTGCTGCCTCACGGACAGTTGCAAATGCATCCACAAGAATATCATCCAGCGTCTCTCCATTTTCCAGGCGCTGTTTTAATTCCACGGTCCGGTGACGAAGTTCATCATCACTTAACTTCTCCATCTTTGGTTCTAAATCTTCAATCTGATTTACTTTATTCAGGATTCTTTTAATCTCTTTATCACTATGAGTGCCGAAAATTTTTTCAAATAAACCCATGTCTGTCTCTCCTAAATTATTTTTTTATCACAATCATCTATATGAAAACTATTTGTTCTTCCTACACGAACAAATACTCATTCCATTCTATCATTTCAAAAATGATGCGTCAATGCAGGGTTTATAAAAGAATTATAAATTCTTTCTGCCCTTTATTCTCGCGCAGAATCCGCTAAAAAAGGCTGTTTAGAACATTCATCTTCTGTTCTAAACAGCCTTCTCCGCTTCTGTCATCTCAAATACTTTTAAAATTCCGGTTCGATCAGACCGAAATTTCCGTCTTTTCTCTTATACACAACATTAACTTCAAAAGTATCCGCATTACGAAATACAAAGAAAGTATGTCCGATCAATTCCATCTGTACGCACGCTTCTTCCACATCCATCGGTTTGATCGCAAATTTCTTACTGCGGATGATCTTGATCTCTTCATCCGGCGTATCATCTTCTACTTCAAAGAATTCTTTTTTGAATTCTGTTCCTGTCAACTTCTGATTCATCAGTTTTGTCTTATATCTGCGAATCTGTCTTTCAATAATATCAACTACCAGATCAACGGATACATACATATCTGTGCTGTCCTGCTCTGCACGGATCACTTGTCCCTTCATAGGAATGGTTACTTCGATTTTCTGTCTATTTCTTTCTACACTTAATGTAACAAAGATCTCTGCTTCATCATTAAAAAATTTATCAAGTTTTGATAATTTGTGTTCTACAGCAGAACGAAGTCCTTCTGTTACTTCAATATTTTTTCCACTAATAATAAAACGCATATCCATCGCTCCTTTATTTTAAGATAAGTTTATTATAGCATATCCCTTACATTTTTCCAACATTTAACCAAAGTTTGACTTATATCTTCCCTCATTTTAAATTTTCAATCAATTCCATTTATTTTTTTATATTAAAACACTTTTAAAACTTTGTTAAAAAGTGTTTTTTATCCAATTTTTACAAAACATATGTTTATTTTTACACGAAAAAGTATCCACGAAATCCACCCGAATTTTTGTGGATAATGTGGATAACTTTGTTGATAACTCTTTTTTCCCTTAAAAATGCCATTTATTTTTTCCACGTTGTGTGGATAAATATCCCACCGCTTTGGGGATAACTTTGATTTTTTCGTCATCTATAGAAGAAATCACCAAAAATTCGACATGATACATTTTTATAAATTTTCTGACTATTTTACAATTTGACAAAGAAAACTCCCGTTGGAAACGGGAGTTTTCGATATGCCATCAACGCTCATACAAAAACTGAAAAGCTTCTGACTCTGTATAGCCCAATTCTTTCATGTTGTCTAAATAATTTTGGATCAATTTTTCCGCCATTGTTTTACGATAAGATGATATGATCTCTTCATTCTCTGTAATACACCGTCCGATCGTCCGATTCGTCGTAATCAATCCTTCCTGATCCAACGATGCAAGCGCTCTCTGCATCGTATTCGGATTTACACCGGCGTCCTTTGCCATATCCCGCACGCTCGGAAGCTTTTCTCCACTTTGATACTGCCCGGACAAGATCATCTTTATGATCTGCTCCTTTAATTGGATCCATATCGGCCGATCATCTGTAATTTTCCATCTCATGAACATCCCCTGCCTATTCTAAATTGAGTTTATAAGTCAATATCAACTCTGTGATCATATGATAAATCAATACTTCCACCAACGATACTCCGATGCTGATGATCAGCCAGACTTGCTCTGCAAGATTAGACAGAATATAATCCGACAACGGAGCCTCAATAAGATTGACAATAACGGCAATCACAATATATGCAGCAAATGAATAAAGGAAACGATTCCGGTTACTCAAATGGCCAATTGCCATCGCCGCATACACATGGTAAATGGAGCTTAATAATGCAGCCATACTAAATAAAATGCTGAGTGCAATGTCGCTGCCCTGAACAGATATCTCTAATAGATCCGAAGTAAACTCCGAAATCACTCCAGCGTCCGATGCCTCAATCGCAGATAAAATGCTCCATCCGAAAATGAACATACAAATGATAACCATCAGGAAACTGCCCAGCGAGATCAACATAGCACTGACTGCTTTTGATAAAATCAGCTTTCTCGATGATACTGGGAGGGTGAACATCAGGTACCCCTCATCTTTTAACAATCCATTCCAAAACCGCTGGATCACGATCAGAATATTCAACACAACAATGGCAATTAACAAGGCAAAAAAGATCAAAAACAGAATATCGCCTCCCATATCTAAAAATCGAAAACGATAAATAAAATCTTCCATTCTGATCTGAATCCCCATGATCACCGCGATAATAACCAGAGTGATCCACAATGGGATCATCGTCTTGCTCATGGATTTCATATCATATTTTAGCAGCTTAAAAAACATTCTCTTTTCCTCCTTCATACACATCCGCATGGAACATATCACGGAACATTTCATCAATTGATTTTCCGCTCTCCTCACGCATGTCATCCACTTCTGCATGACTTAGAATTGTTCCTTCCCTGATCAATATCACTTCATCTAAGATTTTTTCAATATCAGAGATTAAGTGCGTGGAAATGATCACAGTGCCTTCAGGATTATAATTGGTCAGAATGGTATCCAGAATATAATCCCGTGCAGCCGGATCTACCCCTGCAATCGGTTCATCCAGCAGATATACCCTTGCCTTACGGCACATAACAAGAATCAGCTGTACTTTCTCTTTCGTTCCTTTTGACAGACTCTTTATCTTTTCATTCTGAGGAATTCCCAAAGATGCACACATATTCTCCGCCCTTTCCCGATCAAAATCCGCGTAAAAATCCTGGAAAAATTCCATCAGATCTTTTACTTTCATCCAATCGGCAAAATACATCTTATCCGGGAGATAGCTGACAATCGATTTTGTCTCTTCCCCCGGCTCCATGCCGCCGATGAGCACTTCCCCCTGCGTCGGCTGAAGCAACCCGTTCATCAGTTTCATTAAAGTCGTCTTTCCCGATCCGTTCGGTCCAAGCAGTCCTATGATCTTTCCCTTTTGAATATGTAGATTTATGTCTTTCAACACTTCTTTTTTCCCATAATTCTTCTGCAGATTCCTGCATTCAATCAAATCTCTCATACATGCTCCTTTCAAACCTATAGTATTATTGTATTAATTACTTAATACAATAATACTATAAATTGCTCTTTTTGTCAATGGCGGTCGTATTATAATATGTAATTGTTCCGTTAAAAAACGTCTTTGACATCTTATTTTTTTTGCCGTAAAATATACAGTATGCTTTATATTTTGCAATAAGGAGATTAGTATGGAAAAAAGAATTAAGGAATACGAATTTGCACGCCTGATCTTACGGTTATCGAACCAGATTGTCAAAAACAGAGACCAACATGTCCGTGACCTGGGGCTTACAACCGAACAGGCAGACAGCCTGCAGTTCTTCCTGTCACATAAAAATGCAGTGATCATGGATCTGAAAGAACATTTGGGGGTCACTCATCAAACTGCAAGAGGCATCGTGCAGCGTATGGAAATAAAAGGGCTGATCGAAACAAAAAAATCCGAAACAGATGCCAGATATCAGTGTATCATGATCACGGAAAAAGGAAAAGAAGTTGGTCAGAAACTGGTGAAAAACGGTGTTCAGACGGGAAACCGATTACTGCACGGTATGACCCCGGAACAACAGCAGGACTTTTACGCATTATTAACCGCAGCATTAAAAAATGTATTGCCAGAATAACTGCTCGATTATAGAAGGTATTGTATGAAACAAAAGATATACTCTAAGGATATTATTTTAATTTTGGCCGCCAGCTTTTTCTATTTATCAAGCCCTATGCTGGTGACACCATTGATCACGGGCTTTTCCAAGGGAGAACCCATTCCAAAAGAAAATCCTCCGCAGTCCGCCGTATATGACGAACTAGAGATCGTGGATAAAAAAGTACTTCCTATTGCAATGATCATTATGCTTTTTGCTATACCATACTGTGCTACACAGTCGTTTCTGGTCAATTACGTAGAAGCGGGAAATCTTTCTGTTTCTGTCAGCCTGTTCTTTCCTCTTTATGCTGTCGTACTTTTGGTGCTGCGGCTTACGATGAGAAATCTATTTGACCGGCTGCCGTTCAGGGTGTTTCTGATTGGAAGTTCTGGCAGTGCATTCCTGGCAATCCTGGCATTGGCTCTTATGCATAATAATATGATGCTGTTTTTTGCTGCATTATTTATGGCCGGAGGATATGGAATTATGTGCTCTGTATGCCAGTCTACTGCAATTTTACTTGCGGGGCCGGAAAAACGGGGTCTTGCAAACAGCACCTATTATATTGGATTGGATTTAGGAATGGCACTAGGACCGGTTTTAGGCGGACTTTTATTTGGCAATCTCAGTCTCTCCCTATTTTATCCTGTTTTGTTGATCACAGTCCCTCTGATTTTACTTATTTATTTTATATTCTGTCGAAGACTGTAAATGAATAATGTGAGTGAAGTACCTATAGTACTATTGAAAAACTAAAGATATTTGCAGACAAGTTCTTTCACAATCTGGGTATCCAGGGCAACCGCTTTGGTCTCGAATGTAAGGATCAGACGTTCGCCCGGATAAATCCCATTCTTTTCATAAGTATGTATTTTTCTTATTGCATTTCTGGCATATATTTCATCATCCATCATACCTTCATGTTCCCAGTAAATTTCCTGTCTGGTCTTTGAAGATAAAAAGGTAAAGTCAGGATAGATGATCCCCGCACCAACCAAATATAACGGGGCTTCATATTTATAGGGTATATTCTTTTGATAAAAATAATCTGCCAAGATTTTCTCAGACTTTGAACGAACTCTTTCTCCTCGTTCTGTTATGATCACCGTGCTGTTTTCCTGGAATTCTTTTTTCTTATAATCTTCCTTCATCCATTCTGCTAACTGGTCTTCCCAAGTAGGTTCAATGGGATGAATTAGTTTTTGACGCTCTTTGTTTTGTTTTCGGTAAATTTTTTCAATCTCCTGATCATCATATGTATCTATGATGCTTTCAATTTGAACAAGTCTTTTTCTGACTAATTTTAGTAATTCCTCATTATATGCTTTTTGAGCAAGCTGATAAACCAGTTTTTTCTCTGATACTGGTATATAGACTCCATTTCTTTTTTCTCCTTTTATGCAGTGATAGTATTGGACCCATTTTTTATTCCTGGATATCCGTAATTTCCCCGGCGGAGCATTGTCCAATTCCTCTCTCGTCTTAATCAGAATCTTTTCTAATCTGTTTTGTTCCTTCCATAATAGTTCTTTTAATCCAATCATGTAACTCCCTTCTTCCTGCTCATAATATTTCGTTCATCTACCGCTCATATCCACAGGACCCTTGATTGCATCCGTAGATTTCGACACCCCTCTACCGCTCATATCCACAGAGCCCTTGGTTGTATCCGTAGATTTCAACACCCCTCTACCGCTCATATCCACAGGGGACTTTGGTTGCATCCGTAGAAATCATCTGACTTCTACGGACTAAAATCCAACTTGCTTTTATCTCAGCGGTAGGTGCCAGTGATTTTCTACGGATTAATCATCCCTTTTCCCATTTTCATCCGTAGGCACCAATGATTTTCTACAGATTAATCATCCTTTTCTCCCATTTTCATCCGTAGACCCACTTTTTTCATCCACAAATCCCCCGATGTTTCTCAAGTAAGACTGCATTTTTCTTATATTATACTATACAAAGCACAATTTTATAACTAAAATTATCTAAAAAAGTAAATATCAGTAAAATT
>DVKZ01000124.1 GCA_018715775.1 Candidatus Fimousia stercorigallinarum
CCGCTCTCTTATTCCTCCCTCAGCGATCTTCGCAGCCGACTCAAAGTCACCGGAGTCATTCCCAGAAAAGAAGCAACATGTCTGTTGCTGACCCTGTTGATCAATCCCGGATATTCTTCCAAAAACCACTGATACCTCTGTACCGCGGTACAGGAACTTAATACCCTTTTTAACTTCCATTGAACATCCAGAGCAGCAACCAGCATTCGATTATAAAGTTCCATCGCTTCCGGATACTGATTTTTCAACCGGACAATATCTGTGGTCGGAACGCAAAAAAAATTCCCATCTTCTAATATTTCAATTGTTAAAGGAGATGGGTCGTTACATTCCAATTGACCAAACGATACTACGGATGTGCCGCATTGAAAATACAGACAATCTGTTACCTCTTTTCCATCTATATCTAAAAAATATCCCCTCGCAATTCCTGTTTCCATAAAATACAGTTCATTTTGAATTTCTCCAATTCGAACAACTAATTCACCTTTTCTCATATATCTGGTTCTAGTCACTTCGACCAGTTCCTCAATAAGCTTTTTGTCTTCCAGACGGAAAATGCTCTGATAAAAGTCAAACGCCCTGATAATAATTCCCCCTCATTTGTATATATATTCAATTATAGATGAATTGGAAAATTTTATCATTAACATTTGTTAACAAAAACAGACAAAACATAACAAAAAACAGCCGCAGAAGGCCTCCCGCTTCCACAGCTGATCTTTTCTTTTTTCTTTTCTCTATGAAATTTCACGCACCGCCTCTTTCATACTCTTAACATACTGATAAACTGCCTCATCGGCATGTTCCCCATACTGTTCGATGATCTTGACGATCGCACTGCCAACGATCGCGCCGTCTGCGATGCCTGCCATCTTCTTTGCCTGTTCCGGCGTACTGATACCGAATCCGATCGCTGCCGGGATATCTGTCGCCTCTTTAACCGCCTTTATAATAGAAGAAAGATCGGTCGTAATCTCCTGACGGATACCGGTTACGCCCATCGATGATACGATGTACAGGAAGCCAGAAGCATCCGATGCGATCATTTTGATCCGTTCTTCCGACGTCGGCGCGATCAGCGAGATCACGTCCACGCCATGTGCGCGTGCGATTGGCGCCAGTTCCCCTTTTTCTTCAAAAGGAAGATCCGGAATGATCAGACCATCTACCCCTGCCTCCTGACATCTTTTACAAAACCGTTCATATCCGTATTTAAACACCAAATTGGCATACAACAAAAATACCATCGGCACCTCTGTCTTTTTACGCACCCGCTCTACAAGTTCAAATAGCTGATCCGTTGTCGCGCCATTTGCCAGCGCCCGGACATTGGCATTTTGAATCACCGGCCCTTCGGCGATCGGATCACTGAACGGTACGCCGATTTCGATCAGATCGGCGCCCGCTTCCACCATCTTCAAAATATATTGCTCGCTTTTTTCAATCGTCGGATCGCCTCCCGTCAAAAATGCGATAAACGCTTTCCCGTTTTTAAATGCTCTGCTGATTCTACTCATAGATTTCCACTCCTCTGTATCTTGCAATTGCCGCCACATCTTTATCTCCGCGTCCGGACAGACAGATGATGATGGATTCGTCTTTATCATAATCTTTCGCGATTTTCATCGCATGCGCAACTGCGTGCGCGCTTTCGATCGCGCAGATGATTCCCTCTGTACGAGCCAGATATTCAAATGCCGCAACGGCCTCTTCATCCATCACCGGCACATATTCCGCGCGTCCGATATCGTGTAAATAAGCATGTTCCGGCCCGATTCCCGGATAATCAAGCCCCGCTGAAATCGAATAAACCGGTGCGATCTGCCCGTATTCGTCCTGACAAAAATACGATTTCATTCCATGGAAGATTCCAAGAGTTCCTTTTGCGATCGTTGCTGCGTGCTGCTTCGTATGAAGTCCGCGTCCGGCCGCCTCACATCCGATCAACTTTACCTCTTCATCCGGAATAAAGTGGTAAAACATCCCCGCTGCATTGCTTCCGCCTCCACAGCATGCCATAACCGCTGCCGGCAGCTTTCCTTCCAGCAACAAAATCTGTTCCCGCGCTTCTTTGCTGATCACCGCCTGGTAGTCCCGAACAATCATTGGAAACGGATGCGGCCCCATCACAGATCCCAGGACATAATGCGTATCTGACACCCGGTTTGTCCATTCTCTCATCGCATCATTAACTGCATCTTTTAACGTCATCGTGCCGGTCGTCACCGCATGCACCTTCGCACCCAACAGCTCCATGCGGTAGACATTTAACGCCTGCCGGTCCGTATCTTCTTTGCCCATGAAAATCTCGCATTCCAGTCCCATGAGCGCGGCTGCCGTCGCCGTCGCAACACCGTGCTGTCCGGCGCCGGTCTCTGCGATCACTCGCGTTTTTCCCATTTTTTTAGCAAGCAGGCACTGTCCAAGAACATTATTGATCTTATGGGCGCCGGTATGATTTAAGTCTTCCCGCTTCAGATAAATCTTTGCGCCTCCCAGATCTTTTGTCATGTTTTCAGCATAATACAATAAGGAAGGTCTTCCTGCATACTCTCTCAACAACGTATTTAATTCCTGTTGAAACTCCGGGTCATTTTTATAATGATCATATGCTTTTTCCAGATTGATGATCTCATTCATTAATGTTTCCGGTATATATTGTCCTCCATGGACTCCAAATCTACCTTTCGACATCTCGTATCCTCCTTACGATCTCCAATATTTTATCTCTGTCTTTACAGCCATCCGTTTCAACACTGCTGCTAAAATCCACCGCATAAGGATGCAGTTTTTCTATCGCATCCTGTACATTTTCTGCAGAAATCCCGCCCGCAAGAAACCACGGGCTGTCAATAGCGGGCAGACTGTCCCAGTCTAACGTCTGCCCGCTCCCTTTTCCGCTGTCAAGCAGATAGTGGTCCGCCGTAAATTCCGGCAGCCGTGCGTTGTTTTCTTTCTTTATTTGAACGGCTTTGATGACCGGACGATCCGTCATCTTTTTAAGTTTATGAACATATTCTTCATCTTCCTCACCGTGCAGCTGGATCAGATCAATGACACCGGTATTTACCAGTTCCGCGATCTTCTCAGGCCTTTCATTTACAAAAACTCCAACTGCCGGAATATCCGGATCCAGGCGTTCTTTCAAGCGTTTTGCCTGTTCTTTTGTCACATACCGCCTGCTCTTTTCCCAAAAAACAAAGCCGATATAATCCGGTTTTGCCTCATTGACGTAATCGATCTCGTATCGCCGGGTCAACCCACAGATCTTTATCTTCGTCATCGCAGCGGCCCTCCGTTTAACGCCTCCAGCATCCCCTTTTTGTCATTGCTCCGCATCAAAGTTTCTCCAATTAATACTGCATTGGTTCCATTTTCTTTTAGCACGCGGATGTCTTCTTCATTTTGGATCCCACTTTCGGATACAAAAAGAATCTCCTTCGGTATCATTTCCCGGTATCGTGTACTGTTATGAACATCCACGGTAAAATCCCGAAGATCCCGGTTATTGACGCCGATCACTTCCGCTCCTGCATCAATCGCCTCCTTGATCTCGGTCAGGTCATGCGCCTCCACAAGAGCTGTCATGCCAAGTCTTTTCGTTATTTTAATATATTCGCTTACTGTCTCTTTATCCAGGATCGCACAGATCAATAGCACCGCCGATGCCCCAAGAAGCTTTGCCTCATAGATCATATAAGCATCAACAACAAAATCTTTTCGCAAAACCGGGATATGCACCGCTTCCGTGATTTCTTTCAGATAACGGTCAGCACCCTGAAAATAAAATGGCTCCGTCAGACACGATATCGCATCTGCTCCTGCTCGTTCATATTCCTTCGCAATCTGTACATACGGAAAATCTTCCGCGATCAGCCCTTTGGATGGAGATGCTTTTTTTACTTCGCAGATATACGAGAGCTGCTTTTTTTCCAATGCCTTATAAAATGGAAAGCCTGTATCCGCATTCATTGCTTCCGCCTGCGTGCGGATTTCTTCCAGCGGATGCTTCCGCTTTGCATTTTGTACACGGGTTCTCGTTTTTTCTGCAATTTCATCTAAAATCATTTTAATTCCCTCTTCTTAAGCATTCGTAATATCCACAAATTTCTGAATCTGCTCATAGGCTTTTCCACTGTCAATCGCTTCTTTTGCTTCCCGGATCCCATCTTCCAGGGAAATGCCCTCTTTGGCAAGATAGATCGCAGCACCGGCATTTAATAAAACAGCATTTCTTTTTCCGCCACGCTCTTTTCCGGATAAAATATCCCGCGTGATCTTCGCATTTTCTTCCGCGCTGCCTCCGACCAGATCCTCTTTGCTACAACGTTCCATTCCGAATTGTTCCGGCGTGATCTCGTAGAGACGGAATTCTCCGCCATCGCGGACTTCACAGATGGTTGTCGGTGCGCTTGCGGATATTTCGTCCAGCCCGTCCTGTCCGAAAACGACCATCGCATCTTTCACGCCGATGTTGTATAAAATGTGTGCCATCGGCTCTACCAGTTCCCGGCTATATACGCCTAAGACTTGCCGATTCGCATTTGCCGGATTTGTCAGGGGCCCGAGAATATTAAAGACTGTTCGGATGCCCAGAGAGCCACGGATCGGTCCGACATATTTCATTGCCGGATGGTATTTCTGGGCGAATAGAAAGCACATGCCGATCTCTTCCAGCGCTTTTTGACTGACGGATTCTTCCGCCATCAGATTTACGCCAAGCGCTTCCAGCACATCTGCCGCACCGGATTTACTCGAAGCCGCCCGGTTTCCGTGTTTCGCTACTTTTACACCCGCTGCGGAAATGACAAACGATGCAGTCGTGGAAATATTAAACGAATTTGAGTGGTCTCCTCCGGTTCCGACGATTTCCAGTACATCCATATCATCATGCTGTAAATGCACGCCGTGTACGCGCATGCCGTCAGCCGCTGCGGTTATTTCTTCAATCGTCTCACCTTTTGCGGAAAGTGCAGTTAAAAAAGCCGCCGCCTGCAGCTGATCCGCTTTACCTGTCATCAGCTCATCCATGACCATTCTCATTTCATCATAGGTTAAATCATTGTTATCGAATACTTTTGCCAGTGCTTCTTTGATCATCTTAATCTCCTTTCTTCCCGGAATATGTCTGCATTCTCTGCGGTTTTTCCCACATTTTTCTATGAAACAAAAAAGTCCTTGACAAAACGATCTTGTTTTGTCAAGGACGAATAATCTTCGCGGTGCCACCTTGATTCAAAAATTCCCTATCCGACCAATATAAAAATATATACGGATACAGAATCCCTGCTCTTATCAGAATACCATCATATTCCCCGCAACTAACGTATGCGCGCTACGTCGCAGAATACTCAGCCGAAACTTCCGACCTTTGACTGCGCCCTCCATGGTCCATTTGACAGGCTGCGTTCTGCCGGCTCTCAGCGCCCCGGCTCTCTGTAAGTGCACGATCTGCCGTTATCTCCATTTCAACGGTTTCAAGTTGTTATTTCATTTTTATTTTTTTCAGAATAGCACTTTAGCGTGCTAATGTCAAGAAGGTATTTTCAGATAATTTCATCAATCATCCGAAAATACCTTCCTTCTTTTTTTATTTTGCTTCGCCGGCGTATAAGTTGAATAACGTATCGCCCGTTACTTTTTTAATATTTTCATATACAGGCTCGCTGCATTTTTGCATTTCTTTCCAGTTTTCTTCATCAATCTGCTGGATGATCATGCCGTCTTCGATCAGCTGCTCCTTACAGGTCTGTTCTGCAGAATCTGCTGCATCACAGGCTGCCTGCTGTGCGATCGCAGCCGCTTCATTGATGATCGCCTGTTCTTCTTCCGTACGCTCTTTCATAAAATCAGAGCTTGCAACTAGTGTGATGTAATCCGGAACTGCATTTGTTTCTACGATATATTTCTGCTGTTCATATAATTTCGCACTCTGGATCAGGGTATACGCATTTTCCTGCGCATCGATCGTTCCCTGCTGCAGACCGATATATACCTCTGAGAAGGACATCGGTGTCGGACTAGCGCCTACTGCTTTCCAGAACTGAATATGATACGTATTTTCCATTGTTCGGATTTTTTGTCCTTTAAAGAATGACATATCTTCAAACGAATCATTGGATGACATAACACGGAAGCCCTGATCGGCCAGTCCGAGAAGGGTATAACCGGCATTATCATAAATACCTTTTACCGCATCCATAAATTCATCGCCGTTGTATGCCGCTCTTGCCTGTTCGATATTGCTGAACAGACACGGAGAATCAAATACACAAAGCTGAGGCATGAAACTTACCTGTGGGGCCGGAGACATAACAACGAACGGAATATCGCCGTCTTTTACACTTTCCATCAATTCGCGGTCTCCCCCGAGCGCAGACTGCGGATAAACCTGGATCTTCATTTTACCGTCACTTAGTTTATCCACCTGTTCAGCAAAATTTGTTGCAAATACGTGTGTGATCGTATCTGTTGTACTGCAGGTTGCCAAAGGCCATGCATAACGCTGCCCCTCTTCTTCTTGTTCATTTCCGCATCCGACGAGCGAAAATGTCATGCTGAGCACCAGGATAAACATCAATACTGTTTTTAAATATTTTTTCATCGCTGCGCCTCCTAACTTAACCTAATAATGCCAGACTGATCTGCGGAATAAACGTAATGAACACCAACGCGATCAGGTTAAAGACGATCAGCGGCAGTGCGCGTCTCGCAATCTCCATCATCGGGATTTCCGTCATAGAGCTTGCTACAAACAGGTTTACACCGATCGGAGGCGTTACAAAACCAATTGCAAGGTTTACTACCATAAATACGCCAAAGTGGATCGGATCAACGCCGATTCCCGTCATAATCGGCATTAAGATCGGTGTCAGGATTAAAATCGCCGGCGTCGTATCCATGATCATTCCGACAACCAGTAAGAATAAGTTTACAACAATCAAAATGATGATCTTACTTGAAAATGTCGATAGGATCCATCCGCTGATCGTCTGCGGTACCTGCATCAAAGTCAAAACTCTTGAAAATGCCGTAGATGCCGCCAGAATAAAAAGGATTGGGGCATAAGTTTTAATTGCCTCAGATAATATCGAATAAATTTCTCTTGCTTTAATCGTTTTATAAACAAACACACTGATGATCAAAGAATAAAATACGGAAATAACAGCCGCTTCCGTCGGTGATGCCACACCGGAATAGATACAGCCGAGAATGATCACCGGTGACATCAGCGCAAAAAAGCTGTCACAAAATACCCGGATTAATCCACGGTCACGCAGACGTTTCATCTCCGCCCCGATTTTTTCTTTGTCTTCTCCCTGTTTAATACAAATAAAAACGGCGTAGATCATCAGCAAAAATGCGATCAGACATCCCGGAATGATCCCTGCAATAAAGATATCGCTGACAGACGCGCCGGACGCCATACCGAAAATAATAAACGGAATGCTCGGCGGGATAATAACCCCCAGAGCACCTGCTACCGCTACCAGCGCTGTACAAAATGTCTTATCATAACCGAGATTGACGAGAATCGGAATCGTCATACTTCCGACTGCCGCTACAGTAGCAATACCGGATCCGGAAATCGCTCCGTAAAACAAGCAGGTAATGATAACCGCACATGGAAGTCCTGCAGGAAGTCCACCGATAAAATATGCAAATAAATCAAATAAACGCTTGGAAATACCGCCGCGCGCCATGATCAGTCCGGAAAGAATAAACATCGGAACTGCCAGCAACGGAAAGCTGTCAATACCGCCAAACATGGAACGAATGACATAGCTTGCACTTGCAGTAAAGGACGGATCAAATGCCCCCGGCAAAATAGATACAATTCCGAGAGAAATAGAAATCGGAACCGCACATACTAAACATAAAAAGAATATAATAAATACTACTCCTGCTGACATACTATTCTCCTCCCTCTAATTCTCTTTTACCCATTAATTGCAGCGCTTTGTCAACCCATTTCTGGGCAAGACGGAAAATCGCCAGTCCAAAGCCGATTAAAGTTGAGGATTGAATAATATACATTGGAATGCCACAGGCGGGGCTTGTCTGCTGGCTGGCCACAGCCGCCATCACATAATGCCACGCATATGGAATCAGATAAACAAAGAATATGATTTCCACAGTATAAGTAATCAGACGCATCAGTACGCGCAGGCGTACCGGCAGAAGTCCCACGATCTGTTCGATCTTGATGGACGCCCCCTTCTTGATACAAAAACTGATACTTAAGAAACCGGACCAGATAAACAGATATCTTGTGATCTCTTCAGACCACGTCAGAGAGTAGGAGAATGCATATCTCGCTACGACCTGAATTCCCATGATGACCATCATACAAAGAAGCATAATAACAAGAAGTGCCTCCTCGAAGTAGTCATCGAGCCACTTAATCATTTTCATAAGTCTTCCTCCTTATATAGATAAAAATTTAACACACACCGTTATTATACTCCATTTATAAAAAAAATCTATACTTTTTTTATAAAAAGTACAGATTTTTTATAAGCTATTTATATTTAACTCTTTTATTTTTTCCGCACAACGGATACTGTGATCCCCGAAAAAGTCTCCTTATCCACTAATATTTCCCCGCATCCGGATGCCAGATAGGCAGATGCCGTCGAAACGGATGGACTTCCTACTGTATGTTCGACAAACGAGGACTGTTTGATCTTCAGCTGTTCAAAATCAAGCTGATTGATCCGTTCTGTTGAAATGGCTCTAAGTTCTACATCAAAATGCAGCGCGGTTTCGATAATCCCGGGCTCTGATTTTTTCTTTGGGATCGTAGAAATCCCACAGATCGATAATTCCGATAACTCGTATTTTCTAAGCGTATTTTCGACTGCGCTCACAATCTTTTCCCCCGGCACTCCCTCCTTGCATCCGATCCCGATCCACAAAGACCTCGGTCTTAAGTAAAGACAATGTTTTTGTGAAAGTCTGATCAGCCGGTCGCTGATCACGACAACCGGATCCGGACAAGTTTCCTCATATGCGTGCACTCTACCTTCAGGTATTTCGAAATTACGGCATGTATCGAGCAGCTGCACTGAATTGCTTTCCAGCAGTGCCATACTGATATATTTTAACTGATCGATGTTCTCGATTTTCAGCTTATTTTTTTTCGCAAACAGATCAAAGGCAAATGTTCCTTCTACATCCGTAGCAGTTGTGATCACAGCCTGTCCTCCGGAAATTTCTGCTGCCCTTCGTGCCAGTTCATTGCCTCCTCCGAGATGCCCGGATAAGAGGCTGACCGCATATTCCCCCCGGGAATCCATAATAACAACTGCAGGATCTTTTTGTTTGTGTACAAAAAGTGGTGCGAGAATCCGCACCACAATTCCTGCTGCCATAATGCAGACCAGCCCGTCATATTCTAAAAATGCCTTTTTCAGGTTTTCTTTCAGATCTTCTTTTCCAAATAAAGTTCCCGGCAGCTGTTCATTTAACCTCTCGGCAAGCTGCTTTCCCTGTTTTGTGATTGAAAAATATGCAATCTTCATCCTACTCCTCAATAATCCTTTCAATCCTTACAATCACATTTCCTTCCGGCGTCGGTATATATCCGATCTGCAGCCGCTGTCCGTTTTCTTTTATGCATCCCCCATTCGCGGATGGCTTGTGATAGCCGAACTTTTCTATAAACGACTCCCCATACTGGAAATGCACCGTTCGGATATTAAAACTTTCCAGTTCCTCATCCTCAGTTGTCTCTCCACCCTGAGAAGCCGGCTGAAAATTCTCCACCTTTCCACGGACCGTCTGATAATTTCCATGCTTATACGTCTCGATGATCGTTACATAACCATAACAAAACCGGAATAGCGTGCATGCACAGATAACCAGTGCGATAATTCCTAAAAATTTCACAAAAATCTTGCCTTTATAAAGTGCGATCAAGCCTGCAAATCCTAAAATCGCAAACGGCAATACCCAGCGGATCTGAATCTGAAAATTACTTGCTTCATATAATAGTTCCATATATACATCCCTCCTGCTTCTCTATGTATTCTGTCCACAGTATTCCAAAACGGTTTCAAACTTCATATCACCGCCGAACAAATCCAATGCGCTCCCGATCGTGACATCCAGCTGATTCTGCCCAGCCTCTTTCAAAAGTGCAAGATCTTTTTCATTTCGCACTCCTCCCGCATAGGTGACCGGAATCTGATTCCAGCCTCCGATCAACTCTACCAGTTCCCGTTCAATTCCGGACGCCTTTCCTTCTACATCGACGGCATGAATCAGAAATTCATCGCAATAATCCGCCAGATGCGTTAACGTATCCCGATTTAAAACAACATCCGTAAACTTCTGCCAGCGATCCGTAACAATATAATATTGTCCATCCTTCTTCCGACAGCTAAGATCCAGTACCAGATGTTCCTTGCCGACGGCATCCTTTATCGCATTTAAATTATCATAATTCACTTTCCCATTTTGGAAAACAAAAGAGGTCACGATCACATGAGAAGCACCCATTGCAAGAAAACGCCCGGCATTATCCGCATTCATGCCGCCTCCGATCTGCATTCCTCCCGGATAAGCTTCCAACGCCATACGCGCCTGTTCTACATCTGCTTCGTAATACTCCGATCCTGGCGGATTTAGTAAAATGATATGTCCGCCGCTAAGTCCAAAAGATTGATACAAAGCTGCGTAAAAACTACCATCCCGATCAGATACAAAATTTTCCTTTGCCTGATTGCCGTGGTCTAAAAGACTGCCGCCGACGATCTGTTTTACTTTTCCGTTGTGTATATCAATACATGGTCTAAATTTCATTGTTCTGTCTCATTTCTTAAATATTGTATAGTATAGTATAACATAAGCTCTGTTTTTTTTAAAGAACTGCCTTAAAAGCCTCAAATGCGGATGGAATCGCATAGTCTTCTTCCATCTCTTCCCGTGAGATCCAGATAAAATCTTCTTCCGGTTTTTCCAGACATTCAATATAAAATCCCGCCATATGCCACTCTACATGGCTGAAAATATGTTTTTGTTTTGCTGTTGCTTCAAAATGATAATGTGCAACCTTCCATGTTTTTAACTTCTGTTCCAGATCTTCTACTGTGAAAATCGACTCTTCATTCGGAAATTCCCATAAACCGGCGAGAAGGCCTTTCTTTCCCCTTTTTCGAATTGCAATTTTATGCTGATATTCTAGTAAAAAAACCGTCTTTTGTTCAATCCGTTTCTTTTTCTTCGGCGTTTTAACCGGTATTTTTCCGATCAGATCTTCTTTGTATGCCCGGCAGACCGTATCCCACGGACACTGATCACATTTTGGCTGGCCATTCGGTACACAGACAACCGCTCCCAGCTCCATCAACGCCTGGTTAAAATCTCCGGCCCGGTCTTTCGGAATAATCTCCAAAAGTTCCCCGGTCACTGCCCTCTTCGTAGACTGTTTCAGAATATCCCTCTCATCTGCGCTGATTCTCGTGATCACCCGGAGTACATTGCCATCTACCGCCGCAACAGGCAGTCCAAAAGCGATCGAACCGATTGCTCCTGCAGTATATTCTCCAATGCCTTTTAACGTTAATAATTTATCGTAATCACCCGGCATTTTTCCCTCGAATTCCTCTAAAATCTGATTTGCCGCGATTTTTAAATTGCGGGCACGGTTATAATATCCGAGCCCTTCCCATAATTTCATCAACTTATCGTCATCCACAGATGCCAGCGCCTCAATATCCGGCAATTCCTTCATAAAACGCTCATAATACGGCTTCACCGCTTCCACACGCGTTTGCTGAAGCATAATTTCCGAGATCCACACTCGGTAAGGTGTCGGCTCTTCTCTCCACGGAAGAATCCTCGCATTATGATCATACCAGTTTAACAGTGCCTCTGTGATATTCGGATTTAAACTCATCTTTCACCTCAATTACTCAGCCATTGCCAATACCGATCGCAATGGTCAGTACATATACTTTTTTTATTCCATTCTTTTTTAAAATTCCGGCACAGGCATCTGCCGTTGCTCCGGATGTATAAATATCATCTGCTAACAGAACTGTTTTTTCTCCCTCGTATCCCTGTCCTCTCCAGACAAAAGCGCGGTTCAGTTCCCATTTTCTCTGCATCGGCGTTAATTCTTTTAACGCAGCTGTTTCTTTACGCCGAAGAATCAGATTCTTTTTTACCGGAAGTCCGCTCCATGCCGATATCTCTCTGCCAAATAGTTCAGCCTGATTATAGCCCCGCTTTCGATACTTCTTTCTGCTGATCGGAACAGGAACGATACATTCGATATTCAATTCCCGTAAAAGCTTTTCGTATCGTTCCTTTGTCAATTGTCCGTAAAAAGCCAGAAATTCCCGTTTATTTTTATATTTGATCGAAAGAATTGACGGTGCCGACGCATAATTATAGACAACCAGGGAAAATCCCCGGTCAAATACGTGCTTTTGTTTTGTACAATCAAAACAATACTCCTGTTCCGGAGAATACAGCGGTTTCCCGCAACAAAAACAAAACGGCTGCTCTACAATCTTTAATTTCTTTTTACATCCATCACAAATCAGCGCTGTCTGATCATCCAAAATCTCAAAACAGACCGGACAGCACTTTGGATAGAGCAGATTCCATATTCCATCATACATGACAACCTTCTTTCTCTTCTCCCCAGGACAAAAAAGGATGATCATTTTTGCTCCTATATTATACAAAAACGGCATCACTTATACAAGTGATGCCGGTATCTTTTATTTGGTCTTTATCGCTTTCGTCGCAGACCAGTTTGAGAAATAATTCTTTCCATCTACTTTTTTGTATGTACGTACCCGAACGTAGTATTTTTTCTTTGCTTTTAATCCGGTGATCGTCTTTGCGTCCGTAGTATTTTGCCTGATCGTAACCGTTTTCAGATCTGACATATTCGACTTTGTCGCATATTGAACCTGATAACCGTCTACCTGAAGAGTCCGTTTTTTCCATTTGACTTTAAACCCTTTTGTTTTACTTGCAGACGCCAAAATCGTCGTAGCTCTCGGAATAATCTTAAATGTCTGCACGATCGAACCATTAAATGTATTTTGTCCCGTTGTTCTTACCCGATAAGTTCCAACATTTTTTCTGCCTCCGCCATAGGTCAGCTTTATACTTACCGTGCTCGACGTAATCTTATTCGCGATCTTTCGGCCGGAATATGTCACAGTAGCAGACGGTTTTCTAGCTTCTCCATTATAAACATATTTTGTAACAGATAGTGACATGGAAGAAATGAGTCTTGATAAACTCGGGTTAGCTGTCACCTGTGTTACGGAATTCGTCGAAGAAACACTGCTTTCAACATCATTGCCCAATGCTGCCTGCACTGCCTTATAGGCGTCGACAACCCCATAACCGTAATAGTTATCTTTTCCCGGGTCGCCCACATCCGTAGCCGTGCTTGTCAGATATTTTTCAGCCTGATCCGGCGTCATATCAGGATCAGCTGCGTACAAAAGTGCTGCGATCCCCGATACAATTGGTGCAGAAAAACTCGTTCCATTTACATTGACATTCGTATATCCATTGGCCTTATACCAATAGAGGCGGTCCTTTTTCAGACTGTATGCATAATCCGCAGCAGGTGCCAGGATCCGTTCACCCGGAGCACTGATATCAACTGCATCGTTATACTGGCTGAAATCACTGTGCTGATTATTGCTATCAACCGATGCGACCGAAAGAACATGCTCAAATGATGCCGGATACATCTTCTGGCTTGAATAGTAGTTTCCTGCAGATGCCACAGTTAAGATTCCTTTGTCATATGCCTGCTCAATGCTGTCCTGCAATGCCTCATCAATATTATCTGCAGATCCTCCTAAAGACATATTGATAACCTTGATATTCAACTTATCCGCATATTTCAATACATAATCATATGCTTCGATCAGTGTACTTGTCGATGCACCGGCATCAAAACCATAGAGTTCATTTCCCAGATACTCATTCGATGATAAAACAGGCTGTTCAAACACATTGACCGGTAGTACCCTTCCATTATAAGATACTCCTGCCACTCCTTTGCCATTATTCACGCTCGAAGAGATCAGGGATGCTACCGTTGTACCATGTCCGATATAATCCGTAAATGTTCCGGTAGAATCATACCAGTCCGTACCTGTTTTGCTCATTCTCTTACACTGATAAGCATCGTAAGCATAAGTATACCAGATATTGCCTCCGGATCCTACATCCTGAAGTTCTTCATGACGTTCGCTCGTATCATAATTGATCCCGGTATCCAATACCGCTACGGTAATCGGGGTGCCTGTCTTATTATATGTACTGCCATCGGCCCGTACAGAATCCCACGCCTCATATAAATTCAGATTATTTAAATAATAGGCATTTGCACTCATTTTATCATTAATGCTTGTTGTCTGTAAGTGATAGACATAATTTTTCTGTACATATGCCACATTTTCTGTATCTTCCAGTTTCCGAATTGCTTCGTTGACCGATACATCTTCCGGAAGAGTTGCTACCGCAACAGAGCCGTTAACAGATGAATCCTGCGTAAGAATCTCTTCCTGTTCGGCAATCCCAAGATCAGCTAATGCCTGCTCTGTTTCATCCAGACTTTTCATATTATCATTCTCAATCGCCTGTTCCACCTTATCGACATCAGCCATCTCATCTTCATAAACAATAATGACTTCATCCTCTTTATAATCCAGTGTATTTGGTTCTTCCTGTGTCGTAATACCCTGATCACTCCGGACTGCCTCACTCTCCTGACTCAAATCCGGATCAGCATGTACATAAGAAATCTGTCCGAATACGAGTGTCATACATAACATGAACACTAAACATTTACGCTTCATCTTTTCCTCCCTTTTCCACCCGAAGAACGGATGGATCTAATTCTTTGATTCGCTGGTCTAATGTTGAATAACGTTTGATTTCTGATACGTTATCAATCATATTCCTCACTGTTCCATCGCTTCCGACAATCGTCAGACATTTTTTCGCTCTGGTAACAGCCGTATATAATAAATTGCGGTTCATTAAAACCGGCGGTCCGGTAAGAAGCGGCATAATAACAGCAGGATACTCACTCCCCTGTGATTTATGTATGGTTACCGCATATGCCAGTTCTAACTCATCCAACATATTATATGCATAATCAACATACTTATTCTCATCAAACACTACCGTTACCGTTTCGGAAAATGTATTGATCTCCTTTATGATTCCCATATCGCCATTAAAGACTCCGGTCCCTTCATCAACTACAAAGCCTTTTCTTCCTTTGATCGTCCATTCCAGATTATAGTTATTTTTAATCTGCATCACTTTATCGCCCTCCCGGATCAAGCCAAAAGATGTTTCTTTTTCCTGTTTTTCCGGTGACGGCGGATTGATATATCTCTGAAGCACGACATTGAGCCGTTCAATTCCTAATTCCCCTTTTCTCATCGGTGTCAGCACCTGGATATCAAATGGCGTTGCATCTACATAAGCCGGAAGTTTATCCCTGATCAGGTAGACAACCACCCCGATAATATCATTGATCGTCATCCGGCGCAAAAAAAAGAAATCCCTGCTTTTATTATCCAGACGGATCTGCTCTCCGGCATTGATCTTATGTGCATTCAACACAATATCGCTGCCTTCCTTCTGGCGGAAAATCTTCGTCAATTCAACGACAGCGAATGTTCCGGAATTGATGATATCCTTTAAAACATTACCTGCACCGACACTTGGAAGCTGATTGACATCCCCTACCATAATAAGTCTGGTTCCCGGAAGCGTTGCATTTAATAGTGCATGAAATAGATACAGATCGACCATTGACATTTCATCGACGATGATCACATCGGTTTCTAACGGATAATCCCGGTTTCTTTCAAATCTCATATGGTCTCCGTCTTCCGTTCCTCCATTTAGTTCCAACATTCGATGGATCGTAGATGCCTCATATCCGGTTGCTTCCGTCATTCGTTTGGCAGCCCGTCCTGTCGGGGCGCATAAAAAAATATCCATTCCCGCAGTTTCGAAGTAACGGATCAACGCATCCACCGTTGTCGTCTTTCCGGTTCCCGGGCCTCCGGTAATCACAAGGACTCCATTACCTGCTGCTTCCCTGATCGCCTCTTTTTGAAGTTTATCCAGCTTCATATCCGACTTTTCTTCAATCTTCTGCATCGTCTGTTCCAGATCTTCTTTGGAAACCGGATATTCAATATTCAGATCATAAAGCATTTTCGCCGCATTGAGTTCCATATAATAATAACGCGATAAATACACTTTTTCGCCTGTCTCAGAGGCCTTTACGACAATTTTTCCATCAATCATCAGATTCATGATCTGAGACTTGATCAGATCCGGCTCGAGACTCAGGATCTGAGCCGCTTTCCGGCACAAAACATCTGCAGGCAGATATACATGTCCTGCCGCAGTTCCCTGCTGCAGCGTATATAGGATCCCGGAATGGATACGAAATTCTGAAGATGCTCCAATCCCTACTTTCTCTGCAATCTCATCTGCGATCCGGAATCCGATCCCGTGAATGTCTTCTGCAAGTCGATACGGATTACTCTGAATAATTTCAAATAGCTTGTCTCCATATTCCTTATAAATCTTTGCCGCAAAATTTGTCGCAATTCCATATTGGGTCAAAAACATCATCGCATTTCTCATGTCCTGCTTTTCCTGAAACTGAACTGCAATGTCTCTGGCTTTACGTTCGGATATTCCTTTTACTTCTGAGAGCCGCTCCGGCTCTTCCTCAATGATCCGGAAAGTATCCCCGCGAAATTTCTTCACGATCCGCTTTGCAAGAGCGGCTCCTATTCCTTTGATCGCCCCTGACCCGAGGTATCTGAGCATACCTTCCATATCATCCGGTTCCAAAATCTCATAAGATGAAACCTGAAATTGTGGTCCATGAACAGGATGGTCTACATATTCTCCATTTGCACCGATATATTCTCCTTCATTAATATAATTAAAAATTCCAACTAAGGTTTCTTCGTCGTCTGACATATCAAGCGTCAAAACCGTATAACCATTGTCGGGATTTCGAAAACGAATGTGTTCGACATAACCTTCGACCCTTCCCACCAGGCCACCTCCTGTTCTCTCTTATTCATTTTACTCCTTTTTATTATAAAAGTAAACATTCTTGTAATACTTATGTAACAATTATACAAATATTCCCATTCAACGCATTCCTTTACACTCAAAATATGCCGGAGACAACAAGATGTCTCCGGCATATCCTTTCATGTATCTTTCTTTTTATTCTGTATCTCTATCGCCAGCTAAAAATTCAATGTACTTACCAGTACCAATTGCTACTGCAGTTAATGGTTCTTCAGCTGTCATCGTATTAATACCTGTATTTTCTTCAATCAGTTCTTCTAAACCATTTAATAACGCGCCGCCACCTGTTAAAACGATACCGCGATCGGAAATATCTGCCGCAAGTTCCGGTGGTGTTCTCTCCAGAACACTGTGAACAGCATCCACGATCTGATATGCCGGTTCCTTTAACGCTTCTTCTGTTTCTTCAGAAGTTACCGTCACCGTCTTTGGAAGTCCGGTAACCAGGTTACGTCCGCGTACATCCATCGTAATATTTTCAGGTCTCTTATATGCAGTACCAATGTTAATCTTGATTTCTTCTGCGGTTCTCTCACCGATTAAAAGATTATGTTTTTTACGCATATAACGAACAATCGCATCATCAAAATCATCCCCTGCAACTTTAATAGAAGTACTTACAACCACACCTCCTAAGGAGATAACTGCAATATCTGCTGTACCGCCTCCAATATCAACGATCATGTTACCACATGGTCTTGAAATATCAATTCCTGCTCCGATCGCAGCCGCAACCGGTTCTTCAATGATATTTACTTCACGTGCGCCAGCAGCATAAGTGGCATCTTCTACTGCCTTTTTCTCAACTTCCGTTGCTCCGCTTGGTACACATACGCTGATGCGCGGTTTTCTCCCAAACAGTGACTTACCGGAAGTCTTACTGATAAAATATTTTAACATTTTTTCAGTTACTGTATAATCAGAGATAACTCCCTGACGTAAAGGACGAACAGCAACGATATTGCCAGGTGTTCTTCCAAGCATCAATCTTGCTTCTTCTCCAATCGCTTTAATCTTATTCGTGTTGCGGTCGAAAGCCACTACCGATGGTTCTCTTAACACAACTCCTTTGCCTTTTACATAGACAAGTACACTTGCGGTACCTAAATCAATTCCGATATCTGTGCCTGCTGCCATAGTGTTCCCCTTTCATCTTTTCTATCTATTGCAATAAAATTGCTTGTAATAGTTTTTTTCATGTACATACACTCTATTATTATAAACAAAATCTAAAAAAATTCAAACCCTTTTTGCAGTCTTAACCAAAAATTAAGAAAAAAAGAGATTATTCGAAAAAAATCTTCAAATAATCTCTTCTATTATATCCGTTTCTATTCCAGAATTAA
>DVKZ01000125.1 GCA_018715775.1 Candidatus Fimousia stercorigallinarum
CAATATGTTTTTGACAGGCTCTCTGATTGAAAATGCTTCTATGATGTCATAATCATATTCTTTTTTAGGATCATTGCAAAATCTTTCTAACAGATATGTCGTAATCCCTTCCATCACTGCGATCGCTGCACTTCCAAGGCGCTCCTGTTCATAAAACCATTCTGCCAGCCTCAAAGTAAGATTGCTATATGGATATCTTTGATTACGGGCAAACCTCTCTGTGAAATCATCTGCAATATCTTGCAGCATGACAACCGCCTGCTTCGGTATTTCTCCCTTCTCCGTCTTTCTATCCAGGTTGTCCAATGACGAAAGAATTGCAATCGTTTCTTCCAGAACCTTCAGATTATGGGCATTGGAAGCATATTCAAACATTTCAAACACCTGTTTCAGGTTTTGATACTTATCATTCCTGATGTTAACATTCCATTCCTGATGCTCATCAAATATTTTGATCAATTCCGTAACCGCTCCCATGTTGTGGAACTCGTTGATCGCATTGATCCACTGCATCAGATCCGTAATTTCATCCAGTTCTACCAACGGGGCATAAAATTTATCTTGTCCGCCATATTGGGCTTTTGCATCAAACATGCCATAGTACATAAACATTTTATAAGTTTCTTTGTTTAACCTGGTCAGATAACTGGTAAAACTGTAAATATACGTTGGCAGAGAGCGAAAGCCATTTGATATATCAAAATAAATTTCAATTTCAGGATGATTCTCATCATTGCCTTTTTCCCATGGAACCAGTATGTTATCTTCATAATACTCTTTCTGAATACGGGTCAGGCCATCCTGGAGTAATGTAAAATTTTGAATGATTTCATCTTCTGCAATTCCTTTTTCCAAAATAATGATCCTGACGCGAGTACGGCAGTCATATTTTTTCTGAAAGGCACGCGTTAACACCTCTTCCACTTTGTCTCTGGCAGCATGATCCGGATCATTGATCGCTTTGATACTATACTCCATGCGTACAGATCCATTCCCTAGTTTTATTTCAACAGGATTGATCTCTACAGGAGCTAAATCCTGTTGTAATCCTTCCGTTTGCCCAGAATTCTCTTTCTGATTCCAGCCTAAATAATAGCTGCACAGAGAGCCCCAGTAGGAACTCTCGGTACCGATCAATACAATCGTATCAATTCCATGGTCATTCATTTCCTGATGATCCGGATCTGGCGCTAAGGGCTTCAGCTTATTTTGTAATTCCTGAAAAACCGCCTCAAAGGTATAACCGGTTGTGTAAACGGCATTGGGATCAAATTTGCAGTTTTCCGGTTTTCCGCCGTTTTTCAGCACTGCATAATTTGTAATCTGATAAGATCCTCTCCCAATCTGTGCGATAAGCATTCTTGCTTTGTTTGACATTGCATTATCCTCCTATTTCCGCTTCAGATTAAAGATGGTTCCCTTATACAGAGTTGCTTTTACCTCATCCCCGATCCGCAATGATTCCCTTTTATGAGCGGTCAATTTGCACTGCTTGTTTTTATACTTCGGATCATCCAACACTTCAATGTCATATTCTGGGAAATTAGGATTATACCCCGGACGGCTGTTTGATATTATTCGTACCGCATATTCTTCTTTCCTTCCCGTTACACCGAAATTCTGACCTTGTTTCTGTTTCGTTGTTTTATCTGCCGACGTTGCTGACAACCAAGGGATTTCGCCATTTTTCAGCGGCGGCAATGCTTCTTTGATCTGCGTTTGAATCCGAAATCTCGGTGAACTGTTCGTTTTGAACTCATCGATCTTTTTCTTCTTCTCATCATAATAGTAATTTTCTTTATTTTGCATAAACCACTGGAATCCTTCTTCGTCTTCCTTTTCACTGGTTTTTGGATACCGGATACATCCCATCGTTTTCTCATCAAGATACCTCGTGATTAATTCAAACGATTTTTCAACTCGATCATCAAATCCTACCGCTTTGAAATCTTTTTTATGAATCTCTTCCGGCTTTATTTCATGTTTTAACTCGTAGCTATGATCCTCATACGCCCGGATATTGATATCTTCCGGTTTTTGAATCATTAATTCCACGCTTCCAAGTCCCAGAGGCTTTCCGGTTCCCAGTTTAAATCCATGTTTACCGTCTGATGTATACGTTAAGATATGGATCAATTGCTCCACCTGTTTCCGGCTTATTTCATCGAAATATATCGTTCCGGTAAATTCTACCCCCGGCCGCACAGTCCTTACCGTTTTATTCAAAGCTGTTTGCTTTTGGCAAGGCTTTATTTCTGATAAATTGTTCCAGTAAAACTTTCTTCCTGATATCTGCGGTTGATGGGTCTTGACAATGATCGATCCATCTCGTTTTTTCACAGTATAGTAATCATACGTCCAAAACCAGACTTCTCCATCCGGATCCACCGGTTTGCACAGATAAAACTCTGTATTTTGCAGATGCGGAAGCGCGAGGGGATCCATCGTCAATCGATGATCATCATAATATTCTTTATTATCTGAAAACTCTATTGCCGGGAGCAAGTCTCCAAACCGTATCTTGCTGCCCTGTGCGATATTGGAATTGACGATTCCGAACAACTGGCATGCCGGACATAACTTCCTCTCTTTCGAATTACAGGTTTTGTATTCCTTCACGAGCGTTCCTATCGTATTTTGATATATTTCTCTTGTAATACAAGCCGGCGAAAGCATAACATAATCGCTGTCCGGTAATGTTGAATAATATACCGGAAGTCCATCTGCGGATTGTTTCATAAACGCATCGTATGCTTGTTTGTATTCTTTATAAGAATTCTCGTCTTCTTCCAGATATTGATCCAAAATCAGTTTCAGCGTTTCGATACTCTCCTCATTTAACAGCATCCTGTCTCCGCTGTTTGGAAAATAAAATACATGCGCAGCGTGTTTTTCCGCAAGAAAACAATGTTCCGCTTTTTGATTTTTGCCCTTGCATTTCCCATTCTGAAGCATAATACATTTTTTTCCGTCTCTGGAAATGCATTTACTGTTGTTCCCGGATGCAATATCCGGACCCTTATTTCCTTTTAATAAGTATCCCTCCTGATATCCTTTCGGCAGTTTTCCGTCCGCTCTCATAATACTCGTAACATCCGGTTTCACAAAAAACTGGCTTGGATTATTTCTTTTAAAGTATACCTTAGATCCGTCCGGAATATCACAACTTTGATACACTTTGTCAGAAAAATCCGAACGATTGCGATACAGTGCATCATTTTTTCTTCTTGACTTTCGATCGCACAAGTCATACAAATAGATCCTTCCGTTCTGTCTTTTTAATATACCCGGTTCGAAGTGTTCCACCGTCCTTTTCCCGATTCTCGTCTTTCCGTCAAAAACCGACAGGCACGAGTTGGTCAGGGTCTCATAGATGCTTCGAAGCATTCCCCGAACTTCACTGCCCGGAATCACCGGTTGAAAGTATTCATTATCATATATTTTCTTTTCATCAAGTGTCTCATAGGAAAAGAAATCATACAGACAATGTTCATTATGAGGATCATCTTCTTTATCCGGGATATAAGAAAATGCCTTTTTACTGCTGGTATTCGGAATAAATAGCGACGAACGCGTTTTTAATGTATAAGTGATCGAACCCGTATATTTCTTTCCGGATTCTATCGTTCCTCTCCACGGTTTATCCGAAAACTGAACAAAATGATATGGATTAATACAGTTTACCATTCCCTACTCCCCCTCCTTCAATGCAACCAGTCTCCAATCTTCTACATACAACTCTCCCGTATCCGGATCTTCTCCCAGATAATTACGGATCTTGATTTTCGCATCCTTATACTTTTCAACTGGCAGCGGATATGTTCCGCCGCCTGTGGCATAAACCATACCTTTTTGGACAAAAATATTCTTTTTTTCTGTTTTCGCATCATCAATATCCAGGAAGTGGTATTCATCCCAATAATGAAGCTTATCAGCTGTCACGTTCTCGTCATCCATTCTCTCCCGATATCGATAATCCCTGCCGATTCCGGAGCGGAACCATTTTCTCTCTCCTTCCAGATTAAAGATGCGGATATCGAGCCCCAGTCGAAAGAGTTTCTCCTCATCATAGTTCGCTGAATCCGACTTGCAGAAGATGATTTCCTCCGTTGTCATAGCAAACAGATATCCATCCTTGCAGGCTTTCCGTCCGCTGCGGATATCTTCGCAGAACGTATTTTTATCATCTTTCGTATACGTTTTTTTATTTAACCCCATTGATGTTTCCCCCTTTTTCCGCGATTGCTCCTGCGAGTTCCTGATACAGTTTTGGCATTTCGTATTCTTCCGGCAGATATCGTTTTCCATCAATCCAAATTTCCGTTATTTTAAAGATACCGCGCCCAACCGCTGTCAGCCCGCCGACCGCCATATATCCTCCATGCAGGTCCATGATCGCAGCTGCCATCACGGAAGCAAAATGATTTCTGCTTTCCTGCTCGATTCCGCTAAAGTCACAATCGATGCAAAGCTCCGTATTTCCATTATAATATGTCTTTTCTGTATACAAAGCTCCGTCTACTGTCCCGCCGGTAAAACGATCAATGGCATTTCTTGTATAAGTCACCCATTTACCACCTTCTATCCTGCTTTCGGAAAAACGAATGCACGATTTCCGGTTTTCTTTATCTTTGCTTTTTTTAGCGCCAAAGAACATTTCCGCCGTTTCCTGTTCCTTGCGGAATGCAGGATCGAGTTTTCCCATCTGTGCCCGGAACGCACCGGCCCATGATGTACCCGGTATTACCGGCATTCCCTCTTTGCTGCCATCCGAAATCGTCAGCTGTTGATAATCTGCCTCACCAACCTCCGTAGAATACTGACGGATTGAAATGCCACCCTGCTGCTGCAGTTTCAATACGATGTTACATTGTTCCTCTGCTTTCAGAGAAATCATATGCGTCTCATAATGGACGGATATCTTTTGATACTCATCGTTCGAAGGCGTCAGATGGCTCAGGCACACAGGTTTGTCCGTGTCACTCCAGTTCTTATCTCCCTCGTCATACATATTAAAATCCAGCCATTTTTGAAGATCTTCTTCCTGTCCCAGATCAAACCACGCCGTTTTATAACTGATTCCCTTTGTATGACCGTATCCTCGTCCTGTCTTGGAACCAATCTGAATTTTCGCCTTCATCCAGGCGTCTATGATTTCCCTCAGAACATATTTTTTCTTCTCACAATCTATATTCTGTTCGATATACGTTACAAATCTGACGCCGGGCTCGAGAATCTGGAAATCAAACTTGGCGCCGTCAATTGCCGTTTTATACTCATCCAGCGCTACCATATCCCGCTTTGTTACACGATAGACTGAAGCCGGGTCGATCATGCATGCATCGTATGTAACAACCTCGCTTTCGGTTAATCGAACTCTTCCATTTGTATTTCGAATATCCTCTTTTGTAAGTTCTTTTCCAAAATAAGCATTCGCTGTTTTCCCGTCAAATAAACTGCGGTAAATTCCGGCCAGCGAAGTTCCCGGAATGTACGGAACCCCGCGGCTGTCCTGAACGATATCTTTATCTGTTACCTGATTTTCTCCACTGCCGATCGACAATGGAGAAGTAATTTCAAATTCAATCCGGCAAACATACTTTATTTTACTCATACCTGCCCCTCCTGCTGTTTCAAACGATATTTTTCCTGAATCAGGATTGCCATAAGATATTCTCCCCACAGTTCCAGCATCTCTGATTCAAATGTCGGTGTCTTCTCATCCTCTATGATGAGTTCATTATATAAGATGCCCAGTTCTTTTATTTTTTCCAGGTATTTTAAATCTTTCGTCAAAGACTCTTTTGTGAGATCATCTTTCGCACAAATATATTGTTTCAGCATTCTCTCTGCCGTTTCTTTTACCTCTTTTGTTTTAATCGAAGCAATCCGGTTTCGATAATCCTGATAAGCGGCAAACGCATCTTTGCTATGTTTATACAGGCTTTCAGAAAGCATGAGCGTTACTCTTCCGAGAGCCGCCGGATTCTTAAATTCTGCTTTTACACGAATCGCTTCATCCATTAACACGTCCTTTGCTTCCCTAAGCAAAATCTTCCGCATCAGTTTTACGGATTCCTTCGGTGTCTCCGCCGGCGTTCCTGTTTCTCTTCCTTCCTTGATCCTGCAGTCCTTTCCAACATTTTCAATCAGTCGGATTCTTCCAAATCCTTCTCCGTTATTCTCGCCGACCCAAAGAACATCGGAAGGTGCTTCAAAATCTTCCGTCAATGCAAACTCAAATGCACTTCCGGCTTTCACCACCGGCACGGCAAGACGGTGCAGATTCCATTTTCCATAATATCCGGTCAGTGTCGTCGCTTCGAGTTCCGAGTACACTTCTTCTTTGTTATCTTCTTCCAATTCTAATGCTTTTCGGATCAATTCCCGTACTTCCGGGCATCTGACCGTATAATCACAATCATTCAGGAACATACCGTCACTCTCCAGAACCGCCAGTAACTTCGTGCCTTTCTGACAGTGAAACGGCTTCCCTTGCTGCAAACTCTCTGTCCGCATCATTTCCAGCACACAGGTACCATATTGCGCGCCTTTTGATTTTCCGAAACGAATCGGAGAACTGCTCAGAATCGCTGCCAATTTTTTGATATATTTTCCTTTTCCGGTAATCTCTCCCGAAAAATACTGCTGTTCACGCAGCACCTCCGTAGTATAAAGCAGATTGCCGTCATCCGCTTCCCTCTTCTTCGACTTCTTCGTATGATGATACACGATATCAGTTGCCGGCTCTTTTATCAGGATCTGATCCCCTTTCCGGCACACATACTTGCCATTCAGGCGTTTCGGCTGATTGCCGTTTCCACTCGCATAGCACTCCGGAATTCCATTAGCTTTACATTCCTCCTCAGTCCTAGGCATTTTTTTGCTCACGTTGACATAGACTTTCGTCTTCTTCAGACGATTGATATATGCCGGTGCAGGGTAATAAATATCCTGACAGGAGATCGCTTTCTCTCCTCTTTCCCGATCTTCCTTCTGAATAAAATGCGTCGGATACAGACTGCCGAACTTCACCTGATTCTTCAGGAATATCTCCGCAAATTCAGCGTCATCCGCACTATGGTTCTGCAGATATCTTCCCGCAAAATATCCCAGCACGCTGCGTCCGCTGATATAGGTTTCCGTCTTAAAATCATTGCTGGTACTCATCACGAGCGGCGCGGTATTCCGGATCGTATATTGCAGCACAGCTTCTGTCTCATCATCCAGTTCTTCCAACGATAAAATTGGTTTATCTACATCCGGTTCCCCAGGCGGCTCAGACTCTAATGTACACCGTACGCTTCCCAGTCCCCGGTTCCTGTTCATGCCGATGTTACGCAGCGCTTTTACACACCATTCCAGCTTTTTCTCCAGATCCTCACTCATATCTTCCGGAAGAGCGATCTCCGCCTGAAACACCATTTCTTTATCTTCTGTTTCTTTACCTTCTGTGACAGGAGAATAATGGTTTACCGTTCTCGTAAAGCGCAGAGAATGATCATCGGCCGATCCGTCTTCTCCGATCTTCGTCTGTGCCTTTACGGTTGTAAACTGCGCTAATACGCTTTGCGGAGTAATATACGGACGCAGCCCACCGCTCATCGTTTCCAGTTCTTTTCGAATCTCATCATAATGCTCGATATGTGCATTCTCGATCCATATGCCTTTTACTCCATCGCTTCCTCCTTTTCCAAACAACGCATCTCTTTCTTCCGCTAAAATTCCAATCAGTTCTGCCGCTTCCCGCAGACATCCTTTCAGCCTCCTGCCCGGAATATATGGTATCCCCAGGGAATCATAGCATATATCACTGTCGACGATTCCAGCATAAGAATATCCGGATCCCGCACACAAATCCGATTTTAATGTGATCCGCATTCTTTTCTTAACCATATTATACTTCCCCTTTCTTATCAAACCAAAGATCATAAACAATCGCCATATCATAAATCAGCTTTCTCTGCAGTTCCGGATCCGTAAGCTTTCCATCCAGAGTAAAATCACTCCTTTGCTCTTTTTTCTGATGCGCACGAATCCTCTCTATCTCTGATTGAAAGTCTGCCGTACTCTTTTTCGCCGCAAATGCCAGATTCTTAATATTGCTCCTTCCGGCTTTTTGTAACATCTCCTGCATCTCCTGCACAATTTCAACGGAGATAAAACGATTATCTCCCTGATCCGCGTTTTCATTTTCCGGCATTACAACAAACCATGGTTTGCTGCAATCCGTCGTTTCTTCTTCCTTCCGGATTTCCTCCAGTGATGTACCAAAAGCCCCCTGACAATAATGAAAATCGATCAGACTGACATTTTCCATTCCTTCCCTTTTCATCAGCTGCTTTCCTGATTCACAGCATTCCTCAGCAATCCGGTATGCTTCCATATAAGGCGCATGACTGTGGAAAATAGCAATTCCCGCACAGGAAGTACGCGGTGTATCAGCGTCGGAATCTTCCGCCAGCTTTTTCAGATATTCCACGGCCACTTGATAGGCATTCCTTGCATTGCAGACAAATGTGATCTCATCTCCGGCAGCAACAACAAACCTGCGCTCCGGTTTTTTAGATGCCTTCAAAATCTCATCCATCTCTTTGATTCGGTTATCAATATAGTGTTTCTGTATGCCTTCTGAAAACTCTCTGAGTGCTTTCGTACAGACCTCATAGGATTTCGACTCAAGATCGGAAAGACACGCCTCTACCTGCGCTCCCATGTTATTGCCATCAATATAAATGACCGCAAGCAGACTCTCTTCTCCCTTTTCCGTAATCATATTGTCTAACAGCTTGTCATTATGTACCTCTGTTTTCGTTGCTTCTCTTTCATATTTTTCGTATTTCTTCTTGCTTTCATATGTCACCTTTTCCGGATTTGTATCTTGTTTCTTTCCAATTTGCTGCATTTCAGCCAATGGAAGTGACGTCCGATAATCCGTCTGTACGATCGGGAGTGTGTTGACCGGACTGATCATGCTCTCTTTCTGTTCCCGCCTGCGGTGCTCTGCATATAATCTCTCTCGATCTTCTTTATAATCATCAAAATTAAGATTTGTAATATACGATGTCAATACCCTCAGAGAGTATGTCCGCTTCAAAAGCCTCCGATAGAACCTGCGGTTTACCTCTCTATACACATTTACATCTTTGAAAAGTACAAAAAAGTTACCGCCGCCGTCATAGATCACTTCTCCGATATATCCTTCACTCAAATGTTTTTCAAAATTTTCCAGCGTAAATGCATCTGCTTCTGACGCTGTCTTTTGATCTTTATAAGTAAAAATTCCCTTTGGCGAACACTGTTTTGCCGCCGGAAACAGGCAGTCTTCAAAACAATCCCGGATGATCCACGATCCTCCTACGATTTCCCGGATCTTATTGCTCTTATAGATGTATCCCTGCTTTCCACGGATATCATACATTGCCAGAATATATTTTGTTCTGTCCGGCTGTTCTGTCGTAGGGTCATTCTTTCCCATATTAATTACACTCCTTCCTCTGTTCCTGTCTTATCGTACCTCTTTGTTACTTTTTATCATTCACGGATTCGATCCACTCATCGATACATATAGGTAAAGATGTGATTATCTAAGATCCGATAAAGATCTTCAAATGATTCTGTCTCATGAATCAACTGATAAACCGGATTATGTTCATTCAGCGACGCCGGTATGCACCGGCAGATCTCCCGGGCTTTCTGTTGCTGTCCCATATGCATGGCGACTTCTATTCTTCCAAACCAACCGATCATGTCGATGATCATCCCCTGATTCCGTATCATCGTTTCTGACTTTTGCATCAGTCCCGCGGTCGCGTCTTCTCTTCCTTTCTCATATGCGATCAGCGCCAGATATTTATAGATCAATTCCCACGGATGTCCGGACAACTGACCGGCAGCATCCGATCCCCTTCCACGAACTTCCTCTTCAATATTCAACAGGCGCCGGAGCATTCCATCACTGAGCCTTTCCATATAAAAGGCGGCAATCGCCCGCACAAAAACATACAGAGCGAATTTCATACTCAACCTGGCATCCCTTCCTTTTGTACCTTCGGAAAGAATGTAGGAAAACTGTTCTCTGAGGCCTCTTTTCCCCGCAAAATAAACCGCTGCCAGCTCCTCGTACTCCTTCTGCATCTTCCTGTCCAGATAATAATGCAGCAGATACGAGACCGTAATCAGGTAATTAGCGGACTCCGGATTCCCCATGGACTTCAGGGCTTTCTGAAACATTGCTTCCGCCTGCTCATTCCTTAAAAAGGCATAGACCTGCCCCAGCTGGCTGCAGATGATACCATAGACGATCGTTCCTTCAGAATCATCTTCCAAAATGAGCTGCCGCAGCGGCATCAGTTCTTCATAATAATCTTTATTCTCCTTTGCCAGTTTGCAGGCGTCTTCATATTGTAATTCATCCGTCAGACAGACCGCCAGCTTTGTTCTTGTCCGCAGATAAGTTTCAAAATCTGCATATTTTGCATACCGTTTACACTGTTCAAAATACAGTTTGGCCTCGTCCGTTCTGCCGACATGGCAATACGCGGATACTCCGGCATCATATAATTTATACAATACCGCCTTATCTTCTGATCTGCGATATTCCATCTGCTCTTTCATATCTTCCAGCTTTGAAAAAATATAGATCAATTTATCCTGATCAATGTTATTCTGACGCGTGTAATCGTGAAGCCTCTGCAATGCTATATTATAATCATTGAGGGAATTTTCTTTTTTCAACTGATCTTCCAGTATTTTTACCCACACCTTCTTATAAAAGTCGGCATAAGCCAGATCCGAATGACTAATGTCATAAGCAATTGATAACGCGTGATAATAATCCCGTTCTTCCAGTTTTCCCCATGCTTTTCGGAATTTTGCATCCACTCTGTCATGAACAAAGATCAGATTGTTGTCATGTCCGGTATACTGATCCGCTCTCTGTTTTACTTTCCATACGAGTTGATCCGCTTCCGCTTTTGGAAGCTTATATCCCAGATTCGAGCATATAAGATCGGCAAGATAAAGAAACTCCATGCGGTAATTCGGAGTTTCCCCACCGTAATAGATGGATTTTACACCGACCGAATCAAACTGAATGTAATATTTTCCCGTATCCATCATCTCGCGTTGTATCGCTGTACGATAGTTGTCCTTATCTGTCAGACAAAAGATACGCTCTCCCGGGGAAGCATGGGACGGATCCATATCCTCCTCATATCCCAGACGAATATACTGATCCGCTTTTGCAACATCATCGCCTTTCAAAACAACTCTTCTTGTTGCAAGATCCAGTTTAACGTGATTCACATTTTTAATGACCGGATTATGAAAGATCATCCGTTCTACAACATTTTCCGCCATGTGTACATACAGATTGCTTCCATAATCCTCCCGAATCAGAGCGCTGTCCCTGTCATTCACCTGACGGTTGCCGTCGTCACAGACCATGTTGACAAAAACATAGTATTTGCCAGCTCTCCCCGGAATCTGTCTTAATTTTTCTGCAAATTTTCCCTCTATCGCCTGACATGTCCCCCGGCACATAAATTCCGTGATGGTATCTGTCACTTTCTGTTTTACTTTCTTTACCTTTGCCCAGTTATTCCTCTGATGGTCCACATGGAGATCTTCCGGGTAGGATGCCCCGACCGTCTCGCATATTCCTTTCAGATAGTGGTGAATCCGCTCTTTTTCTCTTTGCTGTTCTTTTTTGATATCGCAATCATCAAATACGACACCGCCGATAAAAATCGGTTCTCCCGTTTTGATATCATCAAACATTCCTTCAAAATCGCCCTGTTCATCTAACGCAATTGTTATCATATGTTAACATTCTCCTCTGCTTTTGACTCTGATATCAGCATTTTCATATCTACTCTATCATACGATATTTTTTTCTTTTTTTCCATCTTTTTTCGTCAAAATGCACAAAAACCAGTTCTATAATTCCTGATTTATTGGAATTTACAAAACTGGTTCTTTTTCTTAATCGACAAAGTCAAAATCATCCTTAAATTTGTCACGGAAGATCTCGAATACAGCATTTAATGTTTCTTCATCTTTTACAAAAACATATGTTTAATCTGCCAACTCCAAAAATTCGAACCTTAAATCTCTGCTGTATTCGTCCGTTAAAATAATCTCATTATCCATCGTATCTTCTTCTCCGATTTTAATATTACGTTCTGCCTTCATATATTCAAACTTTTTTAGCTATATTCTCTTCACTATTCATAATTTTCTTTGTCTGAAAAATCAATTCATTC
>DVKZ01000126.1 GCA_018715775.1 Candidatus Fimousia stercorigallinarum
CAGGAAATTCCTTATACCCTTGTAAAAGGGAGCTTAGATACAAATGTCTCCGATATCATATATGATTCCAGAAAAGTGGAGAAAGATTCTGCATTCTTATGCATCAGTGGAACAACTGTGGATGCCCATAAATTCATTCCGGATGCAGTGGCAAAAGGCGCATCTGCAATTATTATTGAAAAAGATGTGGAAGTTGAAGGCGATGTTACCGTGATCAAAGTAGATTCTGCAAGAAAAGCGCTTGCTTACCTGGCAGCCGCTTACTTTGATTATCCGGCAAAAAAACTGACTACGATCGGTCTTACCGGAACAAAAGGCAAGACAACAACCACTTATATGGTAGAAGCGATCTTAAAACACGCCGGTAAAAAAGTCGGTGTAATCGGGACGATCGGAGCAGTTGTTGATGGAAAACAGTATCATACCAATAATACAACACCGGAATCTTATGAAGTGCAGTATCTGATGAGCGAGATGGTCAAAGCCGGCTGTGAATATATGGTTATGGAAGTTTCTTCTCAGGGATTGATGATGAACCGTGTCGATGGATTTACATTCGATTACGGCGTATTCACAAACTTATCTCCGGATCATATCGGTCCAAACGAACATAAAGATCTGGCAGAATATATTTATTATAAGAGCCTGTTATTCCAAAGATGCCGTGTCGGATTTTTTAACGCTGATGATGAGCATTTAAATGATATTTTAAAAGACCACACATGTGAAGTGAAAACATTTGGTTTCTCTGAAGATGCCGATCTTCGTGCATCCGACGCCCATCTTCTGAATGAAAACGGACATCTGGGAATCAAATTTCAATTAAACGGTGATATCAATGCTCCAATGGTAGTAAATATCCCCGGAAAGTTCAGTGTATACAATGCTCTCGTCGCTCTTTCCATCAGTCATGCTCTCGGCATTCCAGTAGAGGATATGCAGGCCGCTTTAAAAGTCATTAAAGTAAAGGGCCGCGTGGAAATTGTTCCGATCTCAAAAGATTACACGATCCTGATCGATTATGCCCACAATGCTATGAGTATGGAGAGCATTCTGGAAACATTACGGGAATATCACCCAAAACGACTGATCTCCTTATTCGGATGCGGCGGAAACCGCTCAAAGCTCCGTCGGTATGAGATGGGAGAAACTTCCGGAAGAATGGCTGATCTGTCCATTATCACAGCAGACAACAACCGCTTTGAAGATATTAAAGATATCCTGGCGGATATTAAGATCGGGCTTGCAAAAACCGACGGTAAGTTTATTGAGATTGAAGACCGGACCGATGCGATCCACTATGCGATCGATCATGCTCAGCCTGGAGATATTATCGCACTTCTCGGAAAAGGCCATGAAGAATATATTGATGTTAAAGGCGTAAAATCTCACTACAGCGAACGTGAGATCATTGAAGAATATGCAAAAAGCAAAGGTATGATTTAATAAAAAGGAATAACACCATGGAAAATATTACGATCAAAGATATACTTGCCGCAACAGGAGGAACCCTCCTGTGCGGTGACGAAAAAAAAGTCATCACACACTTTTGTATTGATTCCCGGCAGGCAGATGCCACTTCTCTCTTTGTACCGATTATTGGCGAACGGGTGGATGCACATAAGTTTATGGCCGGAACGCTTGATGCCGGCGCTGCAAGTCTGACACAGGAACATGATGTCTATAAACATGAGCAGCCTGTGATCGCCGTTTCGGATACAGTCAAAGCGATGCAGGATCTGGCCGTATACTACCGCAATCGTATGGATCTTCCGATCATAGCAGTGACCGGAAGCGTCGGAAAGACAACTACCCGCGAGATGATCACCTGCGTCTTAAAAGGTGGTTTCCATGCCTTTGAAACTTCCGGCAATCAAAACAGTCAGATCGGTGTACCTCTCACGATCGATCAGATGAGCTATTCCGATGAGATTGCTGTTCTGGAACTCGGCATGAGCGAAAGAGGACAGATCAATATCCTGACTAACATCGCACAGCCAAATGTTGCTGTCGTAACCAATGTTGGCGTCGCACACATTGAACAATTAAAGACAAGGGAAAATATCTGCGCGGAAAAGATGGATATACAAAACGGACTGAAAGATGACGGCATGTTGTTTATGAATGGCGACAATGATATGCTGGCTAAATACGCTCCGGAACTCGCAAGATTTCCTTACCGCTTCTACGGATTTGGAGCCAACTGCGATATCCGTGCAACAAATGTCACAGAGGAAAATGGATATACGAGCTTCCTCTGCCATATGGATGGCCGATGCTATCCGGTTACGATCAATACGCTCGGCAGACATAACGTACTGAATGCACTTGCCGCTATTGGTGTCGGCGCCCGATACGGCATTTCTGTCGAAACAGCCAGCAGACAGTTAATGCATTTTAAAGGCCAGCGTCAGGATATACGGGAAAGTAACGGCTATACTGTGATCGACGATACGTATAACGCAAGTCCGGATTCGATGAAAGCAGCACTCAGCATTTTAGATACGATGAAGGAGAAAAATCGTAAAGTCGCTGTTCTTGCAGATATGCTGGAACTCGGTGATCATTCTCCTGCTTATCATAAAGAAGTCGGTCAATATCTGGCCTCTACTTCTATCACGCATTTATTTGCAGTCGGCAATCTGATCGACCATACAATTGAAGGAGTACAGGAAACGAATTCCGATATTGTGATCCGAAAATTTGAGGATAACAAAACTCTGACTGCTGCCTTAAAAGATTTTCTTCAGGAAGGAGATGCCGTACTGTTAAAGGGCTCCAACGGAATGAAATTAAAAGAAGTGGCAAAACAGCTGTAATCCCTTTCAGCACCTAAAAGGGCATCGCAGCATCATCTTTTCTTATTGATGATATTGCGACGCCCTTATTTTAATTATTCTACGCCGATCCGTCTCTTCGAAACACGACCGGTACCGTCTTGATCAAAATTTTCAGATCCAGTCCAAGACTCCAGTTTCGGATATATTCTGTATCCAACCTTACGACCTCTTCAAAATCGATAATATCACTTCTTCCGCTCACCTGCCACAGTCCGGTAATTCCCGGTTTGATCGCAAGCCTTGCACGATGATGAAGTTCATACAAGCTGGTTTCCGAAAGAAGCGGTGGCCGGGTTCCGACAATAGACATATCGCCTTTTAATACATTAAAAAACTGCGGAAATTCATCCAAACTCGTTCTTCGGATAAAATCCCCGATCCCCTTCTTTTTCGTTCCATCCGGAAGGATTTTATTACCGATGACACGCGGGTCAAAATCCAACTTAAACATCTTTCCATCGCCCATTTTATTGTCTTTCATAAATTCCGATTTTCGTTCTTCCGCATCCATATACATGCTGCGGAATTTATACATTTTAAATGGTTTTCCATTTTTGCCGACACGTTCCTGAGCGAAAATGATCGGTCCCGGAGAATTGATATAAATTACCGGTGCGACAAAAATAAAAATGACACAGGTAAAAAGGCATCCGATCACACTTCCGATAATATCGATCAGCCGTTTTGCAAAAAGCTGAGCCGAAGAGGCATAGTTCATACTCGTTGTCAGCACAGCATAATTTCCGACCTTTTCAACAAACTGCTTTTTCCCCGGTACACTGATGATCCTCGCCAGCATCTGATGCACGGTCACACCCGTTATCATCACCTTCTCCACCAGATCATCCGGATAAGGGATCCGATCCGATACCGCAACCAAAACCTCATCAATCCATTTTTTACATATGTAATCCGGTACCGTTTTTTCATTCGCAACAACCGGTATACCAAGAATCTCCCGTCCTTGCCAATCTTCATCGATCACAGCAATGCCCGCCAGCGTATACCTGGCATAATTATTCTCTTTTACATTTTTCACAACGGTTTCTGCATCATCTGACGATGTAACAATAAGCAGCGAGCGGTTATCACCATCCGCCATCTTTCGTCTGAGCATTTTCTTTCGTAACTCTCTTATTCCAAACGTAATCCAAATATAAAATAAAAATGTCAGGATCAGCGCCTTTCTGGAATAAAAGTTACTTTGCTGCAGTAAAAACAAGTACAGGATCGCCAATGCTCCGATCAGGACCGCATGTCGTACTGTTATGATAAAATTATGGTAACATTCCGTTTTCAACACACCTTTTAATAAATCCGATAAAAATAATCCGACGACATCCACCAATTCAATAAAAATTGCCATGTTACGATATAAGATTTCTTCGTACGGATTCCATCCATATCCGCTTGTAATATAGGCCAATACAAACGCAATCTGAAGACAGATCATATCCAATAAGATAAAATCTGCATGTTTTAACCATCGGTCAGAATCTTTTCTGTACATGGATCAGTTCCTCTTTTCCTCTCATTCATAATCAATAGAATCATTATATTTTTTTTGATCATAAATGTCAACAAAGGGAAAATTGCACCATATTTCTCCATATAAATTGTCAAACCATGCACTCCTGCTTTTGCGTGGAAAAAAATTGCCGTATCAGAGTCTCTCCGATACAGCAATTTTTCTATGTGTGTATAAATATAGTTACCTTCTTTTATTAATACATTACGATTGCTACAAGAACTGCAACAAAGGATCCTACTACAGGCGCAACGACAGACGTGATAAATACATACCAATAACCTTCTGCTAATGTGATATTCATCCACTTTAACTGCGCAACCATACCGCCGGCATTTGGAAGTGTATTCAGACCGGTTACTGCAGCCGGTGCGATACGATGCAGGGCGGATGGATCTGCTCCATTTGCAACCAGTGACTGTGTAAAGAACTGGAAGAAGGTCTGTACTGCAGCTGTTCCGCTTCCCATGATACCTGCCAGGATATTTAATCCTAAGAATTCTGTAATGTATGGATTCATGTTGAATCCTAGTACCCAGCTCTTGATCGCTTCGAAACCGATGCTGTTCTGAAGTACCGTAGAAAATCCGATGATCGCTGCTGCCATAACGGTTGCTCCGACACCATTGTCCACACCTTTTGCAATGATGGATTTCAGACCGTCTTTTACCACTAACTGTTTATAACATAATAAAACGAGTAATAAACATCCGATAAACATTGCGAAGACCGCAATCGCATTCGGGTCCGTAACTTTGATCAGATTCTGAAGTGCGGATATATTTGAAAATGCTAATACAATTACAACAACGGCAACAAATGGAATTGCTGCAATACCAACAGAAGGAAGATCATCACGAGTCGGTACGATTTTTACCGGTTTTGTATCATCAACAACCGTACCTTCTTTGATGGCTGTCTTTTTCGCTGCATATACCATATAACAATAACCAACTAATGTAGATACGACAAAGGCAACGATACCAAGGATCGGTGCAGAACCTAAAGATACTTCTACGTCCGGAAGCTGTTCAGAAATAATTGCTGCCGGAATCGTATTCGTAACGTTGATCGCATATGGAAGCATTGCAGAACATGTTGCTCCGATGAAGATAATACCAGGGATCATCCGGTATGCATATCCGGCACGTTTCATCATAACCGTAGCAATCGGCGCGATAACAAATAATACAACGAATCCGGAAATACCAACGTATACAAATACCGTGGAAATAACCGTGATGGATAAGATGACGTTTTTAACGCCCAGTTTTTCTGTAATAATATTGGCGATCGATTCTGCTGCTCCGGATGCTCCCATCAACTCACCGAATACAGCGCCAATAACGAGTACGAAGATCTGACTGGCTATAAAGCCGCAATAACCGCTCGCATAATTTGCCAGCGCATCCCACCAGTTCATCGTACTTGTTACAATAATGATAAAGGATACTAAAATCGTAGATGTAAATACATCCATGCCTTTCCAGACAACAACAATAAAGATGACCGCTGCTGCCAAAAGGCCGATAACTGATAATGTTGTCATAGTTTCTTCTCTCTCTTTCTATATTTCATTAATCCTGTCCAACAATTTTTAATGGTTCTAATGGTTTTCGATATGGATTATTTCCATTCCAGAAAATCTCATCTAAAAAGTCGAGGCATCTGTTTACATTGTCAAACGCTTTGATCTTCTGAGAGCCATGTGGTTCACCTTCAAACAGATCCAGCTGGGCTCTTCCCTCTCCACAGATCTGTGTTACTTTTTCGTACATGTAAACAGACTGTTTCGAATCGACGATCAGATCATTTTTTCCATGCTGTAACAGCATTGGAGGACAGTTTTTATCCACGTAAGACAGCGGACTTGCCTTTACCGCTTTTTCCGGATAGATCAACGGATTGAATCCAAGCACTTTCACCAATGCGGATTCACTTCCTCTGGCATCCTTTGGCACCATACCTTTGAATGCACCGCTGGATTCTCTTGCTTCTGCTGTATCAGCCGTAAACTGCTCACAGCTGATAAATTCATTGACCGAATACCATGCAATGGCGGCCTGTACCTTGCTGGAAGCCTGTTCACCGACGCTCAGATCATCCATTTCCGGATTATCTGCAGTCAGCGCAAGAAGTTGCGTCGCGCAGCCACCTGCAGAATTGCCCCATACGGCAAACTTTTCAGGATTCAGATTTAATTCTTCCGCGTGTGCACGAAGATAACGCACTGCTGCTTTTGAATCGATTAATTGTGCCGGCCAGATCGCTTCATTGTACAGACGATATTCTACCGTTGCAACAGCATATCCCTGCGTAACCGGCTGAGCCATGGAAGAGATGTAAAAACTTCTTTTATGGCCTGTACCAAATCCGCCTCCATGGAATAAAATAACGACCGGATATGGGCCTTCTCCTTCATCCGGATACCAAATATCCAGAATCTGATTTGGTGACTCCTGTGCGTATTGCAGATCGAGTTTTACTTTACGAAACTGCGAAACATCAATTTCCGGTTCTGTTTCCAGAAACATGTCTCTGTTTAATGTCACACTCATGTCATGTTCCTCCTTTTCACTTACACTTATAACACACAATTTTATTGTTAATTTTATAACCGCATGCTGCTATCAAGTCAATCCATTTTTTATGGATAAAATAGATATTTTTATGTATTTTTCTTTATATTTTTTATCATTTTCCCTACTTTTACGGTTGTTTTTTGCTATATTTTTCACATTGTCCAAGTGAAAAATACCCGAAAAAAAAGGAAACCCGAGGGTCACTCTCAGGTTTCCTTTTTTCATCACCTATTCCAATGGAACTATGATCTTAAAATATTCATATCGAATACCATCCGCATCATGGACATTTTTAATTCGGAATGCATAAGCATCTGACTGAAACTCCATGCGAAAGCGATGATATGTTTTTCGAATGGATTCGGCCATCTCTCCATTACTTGAAAAATGTCCGGAAAATTTCTGATAAAATACAAAAGCCCGCCCTTTCTTTACATGGCAAAATCCCCGTTTTTCAAATACCGGATCTGTTTTCTCCAGAAAAAAACCTTTCCCCCAGGAAAAGTTCTGTTTTTCCCCATTTAAGTATTCCTTAGACAAGATAATGACAGACTGATTATCCAACATCTCATCCCCATACTGAAACAACTGTTCATCAATCAGTGCATCTTCCCGATAAGAGAGATTCTGCGTCTGCGGATAAACATAAAAATCCGGCATCGTTTCGATAAACCATTCTCCGAGCTGAATCCCGGTCAAGTCAATCTCTTCCTGGTATTGTCTGACTTGTTTTCTCATCTTTTGGAGTCGTTCGATCTCTTCATCGATATCTGCCACTCTCTTCTCCAACATGGATTCCAGCATAGCGCCGTCTGCTTCCTTTAACAGTTTCTCCGTTTCCTTCAGAGAAAAACCCATATTTCGATATCTGACACATTCATAGATATCGGTACAGATCCGTATATCATAAGAACGGTAATTTGAATGTTCTGCCCGCCGGGAAGCGAGCAGTCCGATCTTCTCATAATATTTAATTGTATGAACAGAAACACCTGTAAACTTTGATAAGGCGCCGATTCTTTTTTCTTCCATTTTATCTCCGATATGACTGTTTCTTTCAGCTTAAATATAATACTCTCTGATTGCTGCTTCCTCGAAATTGAAGATCCAGGTCTCGCAGTTCTTCGATATACGGTCCGTCTACCAGAATGTCACTGACCGAAAGCAGCTTCTTCACCCAAATATCATCTATTTCTTCCAACTGTTCATATGTATACCCTGTATAAGTCATAACCGATTTACCAATCTTATGAACTTTAACCGCCAGTTCATATAATGGTTTTGGCTGACAAAACGGTTCCCCTCCGGAAAATGTAATCCCTGCCAACAACGGATTCTCACAAAATGCACGGAAAATATCCTCAATATCCATCATCGTTCCACCTTCAAATGAATGTGTCTGAGGATTATGACATCCCGGACAGTGATGCGGACATCCCTGGGTAAAAATCACGTAACGGAATCCGGGTCCATCAACGATGGACTCCTCTACGATCCCGCTGACCCTGATCTTAAAGGCCATGTTTTACACGGTCCCTTTCTTCTGCTCTTTTTGCATTGTTAAAACGATCGGTCGTTCCAACCAGATATCCTGTAATTCTGCGTATTCTGTCAAATCCAACGTCCTGTCCTACTTCTCTTGTTTTCATTTCTTTCTGAGTCATATGAATTCCTCCTTATAAAATGATTTGTATTCTTTCTATCTACAACATGCCGGAACCGGTACGTCCGGATATTTTTTCCGGAGCTCATTTAGTTTTTCAATCGATACGCCCTCGCCTTCTCTTCGGCCGCATCTCGGGCACACATCTCCGATGACACCGGTATATCCGCAGATCGGATCCCGGTCAACCGGATGGTTCACAGAACCGTATCCAATTCCCTGTTCCTTCATATATCGAATGATCGCTTCAAATGCTTCCAGATTCTTACATGTATCTCCATCTAGTTCTACATAGCTTATATGCCCCGCATTCGTCAGTGCATGATACGGCGCTTCCAGCTTAATTTTTTCAAATGCCCGGATCGGATAATACACCGGAATATGGAAAGAATTTGTATAATATTCTCTGTCTGTGATCCCTTCCAGTTTTCCAAATTTTTTCTGATCGATTTTTACAAATCGCCCACTCAAGCCTTCTGCCGGAGTTGCAAGTAAGGTAAAATTAAGCCCCGTCTTCATTGATTCCAGATCAACACGGCGACGCATATAACTGATGATCTCGAGTCCAAGCTTTTGTGCCTCCTGGCTTTCTCCGTGATGTTTTCCAATCAATGCCTTTAACGTCTCCGCAAGACCGATAAATCCGATGCTTAAAGTTCCATGTTTTAATACTTCTTCAATGTTATCATCAAATTCCAGTTTTTCGGAATCGATCCAGATTCCCTGTCCCATCAAAAATGGATAATTGCGCACTTTTTTCATACACTGTATATGGAATCGGTGGAGCAGCTGGCGGACAACAAGATCCATCCGTGCATCCAGGATCGTATAAAACTTTTTGAGATCCCCCTCTGCCTCTAGCGCAATCCTAGGAAGATTGATCGATGTAAAACTTAAATTGCCTCTGCCACAAGTGACTTCTTTTGTCTTATCATGCTGATTTCCCATCACGCGGGTACGGCATCCCATATAGGCGATCTCCGTATTATAATCTCCTTCTTTATAGTACTGAAGATTAAATGGTGCGTCAATAAAACTGAAGTTCGGGAACAATCTTTTTGCCGATGTCTTAATTGCCTGTTTAAACAGATCGTAGTTCGGATCTCCCGGATTGTAATTGATCCCTTCTTTTACCTTAAAAATCTGGACCGGGAAGATCGGCGTCTCACCATTGCCCAATCCTTCCTCTGTCGCAGAGAGAAGATTCCGAATGACCATCCTCGCTTCCGGTGAAGTATCCGTACCATAATTGATCGAACTAAACGGTACCTGCGCGCCTGCTCTGGAATTCATCGTGTTCAGGTTATGTACTAATCCTTCCATCGCCTGATATGTTTCCCGATCTGCCATACGAAGTGCTTCTTTTTGTGTATATTGGTGAATTTCCTCTAACTGTTCCGACGTTATACCAATTATTTCGATTTCCGGAATCTCTTTGGAGATCTGTTCTACATTCCCCATCGCAATCGGCACGCTGAGCTGCTTTTCAAATGCAATCGCAGCTTCCTGTGCTGCTTCTTCTGTCATGCCATATCTGATCTGCAGATATTGCTTCATAATATGTCGGTATTTTTTCTTATACGTCTTTCGCACACCATCTGCCATCGCAAAATCAAAATTCGGTACGCTCTGTCCGCCGTGCATCTCATTCTGATTCGCCTGGATCGCAATACATGCCAGAGCAGAATAACTTTGAATAGAATTTGGTTCTCTCAGGTTTCCATGCCCTGTGGAAAATCCATCCTTAAATAATTTGATCAGATCAATCTGGCAACACGTTTCTGTCAGCATATAAAAATCTTTATCATGGATATGAATTTCCCCGTTAATATGCGCCGCTGCAATATCTTTCGGCAGAACATAGTTATCGATAAAATATTTTGATCCTTCGGATCCGTATTTTAACATAGTGCCCATCGCGGTGTCAGCATCAATATTCGCATTTTCACGCATAATATCTTCATCTTTTGCATACGAGTAGGTCAGACGTTTGTAAATCTCCATCAGATCCGATTCGGTGTTGCGGATCTTCGTATGTTCCGCACGATATATGATATATGCCTTTGCTGTCTTTCCGTAACCAAAACGGATCAACGTCTGCTCTACATAATCCTGAACTTCTTCTACACTACACTTCTCGCCCGGAATACATTCACATACTTTTTCCGTTAAAAATAACAAGTCAGTAGGTGTCATATTCTCACCCTCTACCGCCTTGTTCGCCTGCCGCATTGCATCTAAGATCTTAACGGAATCAAATGGGACGATATCTCCATTTCTTTTCTGAATCTCTTTCATTTGAAACATACCTTTCTCTTTAAAACAGATATTGTGGTTTTCTCAATCGCACCACACAATATCTTGTGGTTAATTATACTATCATTTCAAAAAGAATGCAAGCCTTTCTCTCTTCCATATAATGGGGATTACAGCGAAAATGCCATTCCCAATAGCGCTCCCGCAATAATAAAAAAAATCGGATGGATCTTATCCCATTTCCATATGAAGATGCTGAAAATCATAAAAAGACCGATTGCAGGAAGATTAAAAAACTTTCTCATATCAACATTCCAATAATCGAGATGAAACATTGCCATAAGAAATACATCCAGCATCGCCCCGATGATCAACCCAGCAGAAGTCGGCCGCAACGCATAGAATGCATTCTGAACCGTTTTGCTTTTTCGAAATTTATCCAGGATCTTGGATACGAGAATAATCGTAATGATGGAAGGCGTAATCAGCCCGATCGTTGCCGTCAGCGCCCCGGCAATACCTCCCATATGATAACCCGCATAAGTTGCCATATTCACTCCCATCGGGCCGGGGGTAGATTCTGAAATCGCGATCATATTCGTCAGTTCTTCCGCCGTAAACCATGTATACTTTCCGATCATCGCCTTTAAAAACGGCAGAGTGGCAAGTCCGCCTCCGACAGCAAATAAACCTGTTTTAAAGAATTCAATAAATAAAATCACATATTCCAGCATTATTTTTTACCCTCCGCTCCTTTTGTAAAAATACCGAGAAAACAGAAAATAACAACGAGAGGTATCGGTGACATCCGGAAAATCCCGACTGCAACAAAAGAAATCAGACAAATAGCGAGTGTAAAAATATCTTTTACCCCTTTCCGGATCATATTGATAACCGCTTTTGCAACGAGCGCGCAGACAACGATCCGAATACCGTTAAATGCATGCTGGACAATCGTGATATCGGAAAACTGATCAATGATATTAGCCAGAATAAGAATAATAATGATCGACGGAGAAACAACACCAAGGGTAGCAGCAATCCCGCCTATGATCTTTTTTTGCTTATATCCGATAAATGTCGCCGTATTCACTGCGATTACCCCCGGCGTTATCTGACCGATCGCATAATAGTCCATAATCTCTTCTTCATCCGCCCATTTCTTTTCATTGACGACAATTCTCTGGAGCATTGGAAGCATGGCGTACCCACCGCCAAACGTCATAATACCGACCTGAAAAAATGCCCAGTATAATTCCCATAATTCTTTCAACATCCTGCACCTCCCTGTGTATCTGTCATTGGCACGTTCCTGGGAAATAAAAAAGGAAATCATAATTTATATGATTCCCTGACTTATCAGCTTCGAATGGGACTCGAACCCACGACCTACGCATTACGAATGCGCCGCTCTACCATCTGAGCCATCGAAGCATATAAATATTACACAGTGTTCTTATTATACAATAGTTCTTTTAAAAAATCAAGTACTACTCAATCTATTTTTTATAGATTGAGTAGACTTTTATTATTTGGAGCTCAAATATCTCTCGATATGATCAACTGCCTCTGTTTCATCAATTCCTTCCGCAGTTACCGTAAGGTTCTCACCTTCAGCCAATCCCAAGCTCATCATTCCCATTATACTCTTCGCATTAATCTGCTTATCACCTGAATGAACCATGATCTTGCTTTCATACTGGCTGGCTACCTGCACTAATAATGCAACAGGGCGCGCCTCTAATCCCGATGGAATATTGATCGTCATATTTCTGGATATCATATTTTTCCTCCTACTATCTCTGCATACTGTCTCTCAGGTCTTGAGCAATATTACTGATCTTACGCAACCGGTGATTTACTCCAGACTTGCCAACTGGCGGGTTCAGCATATCCCCCAGCATTTTCAAAGAAGCATCCGGATAATCCATTCGAAGATTTGCAATTTCCTGCAGATTTTTCGGAAGTTTCATAAATGCCTTTTGATCGATCAAAAACTGAATATCCTCCTGCTGTCTGACCGATGCAACTACCGTCTTCTGGATATTCGCAGTTTCGCAGTTTACCCGTCTGTTCACACGATTACGCATATCTTTCAAAATTCGCACATTCTCGAACCTCATCAGAGCAACATGTGCTTCCATGATATTCAGTACATCAACAATCTTGGATCCTTCCTTTATGTAGACGACATAATACTTTTTACGCCGTATCAGCTTTGAATCCAGTTCGAAACTGTTCATAACTCCCATCAGCTGCTTTGCTTTTTCAAAATCCTGGCATACAATTTCAAAATGATAATTTTTATCAGGATCACTGACAGAGCCGGAAGACATAAATGCTCCGCGAATGAATGCACGCTTGCAACAGGTATTCTGTAATACAATGTGGTTGATAATATTAACCTGATCTTCCAAATTCCCATAGGAATTTATTAACTTTATCGCTTGCAATATTACTACACAATCGTCATGATTGTCAATAATTATTTCATAAATACGGTTTTTCTTAAGACTTACATTCTTACTGATCTTCAAAGAAGGATGTACCGGAAATGTCTCTTTTAACAACGAAAAACACCTTTTTGCAACAACCGCATTTTCTGTATGAATGTCAAGAGAATAGGAATTATCTTCATCAACTGTTACTTTTCCGCAGAAACTGATCAGTGCGGCCAGCTCTGCAATACGGCAATGCCGGGCAGATACTGCGGTTTTCGATAATTCTTCTTTTACTTCACTGGAAAATGACATCGTACCCCTTCCCTCTCTTTACTTCTCAATATCTTTATGGCTGCATTGAACGTTGTACGGCAGTTTCTTCATCCGTTCATAGATTTTATTCGCGATCGTTACCGATCGGTGTTTTCCTCCAGTGCAGCCAATTCCTACAACCAGGCTTACTTTTCCTTCATCAATATAATTCGGGATCAGAAATGTCAGCATATCTTCCAACTTATCCAAAAATTCTTTGGACTGGCTGTATTTCATGACAAATTCCTGGATTTCAATATCATTGCCGGTAAGATTACGCAGCGACAGATCATAATATGGATTTGGCAAAAAGCGTACATCAAATACAAGATCCGCATCTGTTGGAATGCCGTATTTGAATCCAAAAGACAAAAACATCACGTGGAACGGCCTTGCCTCTTCTTCTTTGATAAACTGCTTAATGATCTTGCTCCTCAATTCCCTCGTCAAAAGATTGCTCGTATCAATGACATAATCCGCATCCTCTTTTAAGAAAGCAATGATCTCCCGCTCTTGATTGATTCCCTCTTCGATGCGTCCGCCCCTGGCAAGCGGATGTTCCCGCCTTGTCTCCTTATATCGTTTGATGAGCGTCGCATTATCCGCATCCAGAAATAAAATCTCATACTTTACGCCGATCTGGCTGACTTTGGCAAGCTCTTCTTCCAGGTACTTAAAGGACTCTCCGCTTCGGATATCAATGCCGACGGCAACATTATTGACGCCAATCTCATCATCAATCGCGATTTCCGCAAACTTGCTGAGCAGCAAAATCGGCAGATTATCTACACAAAAAAATCCTTCATCTTCCAGTACTCTGGAAACGGTACTTTTCCCGGAACCGGACATTCCGGTTACGATCACAAATCTCATTTTATTCAAATTCTCCTATCATCTTCACTTCAGGTTCCAGCGAAACACCAAATTTTTTTGTTACAATGCGATTAACTTCTTTCATTAAAGTAACAATATCTTTCGCTGTTGCATGGTCCTTATTAATGACAAATCCACAATGTTTTTCCGATACCTGCGCACCTCCATAAGAAAATCCGCGCAGTCCTGCGTCGTCGATCAGCTTACCTGCAAAATAGCCGACCGGTCGTTTAAATGTACTTCCGGCACTCGGATATTCCAGAGGCTGCTTACTCTTCCGCGCCTGTGCACATTCTTTCATTTTTTCCTGAATGGATGCTTTCTCAGCAGGAAACAACTCCAAAACGGCCTCAAGTACAATATAATCTTTATCAATAATGATACTTTTTCGATATCCGAGTTGCAGTTCATCCACCGTCAGTTCTTTCAATTCTCCATCACGAGTAAGTACTGTCGCCTTTTGAATGACGTGTTTCATTTCACCGCCATATGCCCCGGCGTTCATGGCAACTGCGCCTCCCAGTGTTCCGGGAATACCGGATGCAAATTCAAATCCTCCCAGACTGTATTCCAGCGCTTTTTTTGCGATCGCGCTCAATAATGCGCCGGCCTGAATTTTCATTTGATTTCCATCAACTTGGATTTCATTCATATTTTTATAAATCTGAACGATCAATCCCCGGTATCCAAGATCGCCAACTAAAAGATTACTTCCATTCCCGATAATATAAACCGGCATATCATATTCTTTTGCAGAAGAGAGAATTTCTCTCAGCTCATCTGCATTGCTCAATTGTACAAAAATATCCGCCGGTCCTCCAACTTTAAATGTTGTATGTTTTTTCATCGGCTCATTTAATAAAATTTGCTCTCTGTCAACAATCTGTTCTAATCTATCTAAAAATCTTTCCATGATTCCTCCAATTTGTCTGTTTTTTAATCTTCCATAGCAAACTGTCCTGTAACGCGGTTATACAGTTCTTTTGCCGCATTATAGCCCATCTTCTTCTGTCTGTGGTTGATCGCTGCCGCTTCTACGATGATCGCCAGATTTCGACCCGGACGGATCGGAATCTGATGGGATACAACTTTATTTCCTAAAAATTCCGTATACTTTTCTTCCAGACCCAGTCGGTCATAATCCGTTCCCTTATCCCATTCATCCAGCTGGATAACCATATCGATGTTTTGTGTCATCTTAACACTTTCTACACCAAACAATGTCTTTACGTCAATAATCCCAATTCCTCGAAGTTCAATAAAATGTCTGGTAATCTCAGGTGCCGATCCGACAAGGGTATCTTTACTGATTCTCTTTATTTCAACAACATCATCGGATACCAGACGGTGTCCTCGTTTGATCAATTCCAGCGCCGCTTCGCTCTTACCGATCCCGCTTTCTCCCATGATCAGGACGCCTTCGCCAAATACATCGACTAAAACTCCGTGAATGGAAATTCTCGGTGCCAGTTCTTCGTTCAGCCAACGGATCAGCTCTGCCATAAATTCTGAAGTGCCGAGATTGGTTCCCAGCAGCGGCACATGATACTTTTCTGACATGTGCATCATTGCCTGCGTCGGTTTTAATCCTCTGGCAAATACCACGCACGGAATTTGTGAGTTAAAAAACTTTTCATAGACTTCCAGCATCTTCAGACGGTTTTTTTCCAATATTTCTTCAATATACGACTGTTCAATGCGTCCAATGATCTGCACACGGTTTTCTGCAAACCGTTCAAAGAAACCGGACAGTTGTAAAGCCGGACGATTAATTTCCGACTGATGAATGGACAGGTTTGAAATATCAATTTCCGGCGTATAGCTCACCATTTCCATCTTCTCTATCATTTTCTCTAACGCAACTTCATATCCTCTATCCATTCTTTTACCTCCTTAAATCTATCAAAGCTTTTGCTTCAGGCTATAGTTTATCATATATTTTTCTTTATTGAAAGATTGTCTTTCTCACTGTTCATGAAAAAAACAATAAACTTCTCTGGCTGCGCTCCGAGACATGCCTTCTACGCTCTCTAATTCTTCCAGAGAAGCTTCTCTGATCTTCTCAATATCTTTAAAATGTTTCATTAGTGCTTTCCTGCGCTTTGGTCCTATACCTTGGATCTCATCCAGTATCGAATGTACACTTGCTTTTCCCCGCAATTCCCGGTGATATTCGATCGCAAATCGATGTGCCTCATCCTGAATCCGCGTGATCAGCTGAAACGCTTCGCTCTTTGGCGGAAACAAAATCTCATCGTTTTCAAAGTAAAGTCCACGCGTCCTGTGATTGTCATCTTTTACCATTCCACACACCGGAATATCCAGATGCAGTTCTTTCAGTACCCGTTTTGCTACATTCACCTGACCCTTGCCGCCATCCATTAAAAGCAGATCAGGAAACTTTGTAAAACTGCCAAATTCCGGATCCAGATTCTTTTGTTTCATTTCTTCTATTTCCTTTTGTCCATGACGGAAACGACGTGTCAGGACTTCTTCCATACTTCTATAATCATCCGGTCCCTGAACAGACTGTATGCGGAATTTTCGATAGTCCCGCTTTCTCGGTTTCCCATTTTCATACACGACCATCGATGCTACCGTCTGGAATCCGCTGATATTCGATATATCAAAGGCTTCCATCCGTTTTAGATCCGGAATACCGATCAGCTGCTCGATCTCCTTCACTGCGCCAATCGTCCGCTTCTCTTCCAAACGGATCTTCTCGCTATCCATCCGCAGAATATTGACCGCATTTCTGCGTGCCATGTCGACCAGCCGCGCTTTCTGCCCACGCTGTGGTACGAGAATCTTCACTTTCATTCCTTTTTTCGCTGTCAGGCACTCTTCCATTATATTTTTCTCATCAATCTCACATTCCAGTAAAATCTCGCGAGGCAAATATGGCGTTCCCGCATAAAACTGCTTTACAAACTCCGTCATTACCTCTGTCCTGGACGTTTCAGGCGAATGCTGCATATGAAACTGTTCTCTTCCGAGCAGTTTTCCGTTTCTCACGAAAAAGACCGCTACAACACTTTCCGTCTGCGCTTTTGCCAATGCGATCACATCCCGGTCTTCCAGGCCCGAACTATTGATCTTCTGTTTATTGGAAATATGTTCTACGCTTTTGATCAGATCCCGGTATTCCGCCGCTTGTTCAAATTCCATCTCAGCCGCTGCCTCCATCATCTTATGCTCAAGATACTGAAGGACTTCCTTATAATCTCCATTTAAAAAACGGATCACTTGTTGCACTGACTTCTGGTATTCTTCCTGTGAAATATATCCCTGGCATGGCGCTTCGCACTGCTTCATCTGATAATAAAGACACGGGCGGTCTTTCCCGATATCCCTCGGCAGACTGCGGCTGCAAGTCCGGATCTTATAGATCTTCTGGATCAGATCGATCGTATCCTTCACCGCTCCGGCACTCGTATATGGACCAAAATACTTGCTCTTATCACGCTTCATCCGTCTGGCAAACATCACCCTCGGATAGGCTTCCTGCACGGTAACCTTAATATAAGGATAACTCTTATCATCTTTGAGCATCGTATTATATTTCGGATTATGCTCTTTGATCAGATTGCATTCTAACACCAGCGCTTCCAGTTCCGAATCCGTAATAATATATTCAAAATACTTAATCTGTGAAACCATCCTCTGAATCTTCGAACTCAGGTTCCGGCTGCTTTGAAAATACTGGCGGACACGGTTTTTTAATACGACCGCTTTTCCTACATATATAATTTCATCTTTTTCATCGTGCATTAAATAAACACCCGGTTTTGCGGGCAATTTCTTTAATTCTTCCTGAATATCAAACATTATTATTCCCTGTTCTATCTAAAAAATTACGCAGAGAAGAACCTCTGTACAATTAATATAATGAATCTTTTCTTAATAATCAAGTAAAACAAACCTCAATTCTATGATATAATGAAAAGAAAAAAGGGAGATTATGTATATGAGTTATAAAATAATTGCAATGGATCTGGATGGAACCCTGATCAGTTCCAATAAATGCATTACACCAAAAACAAAGGAAGCTTTAATGCGCTTCCAAAAAGAAGGCGGCAAAGTTGTTCTTGCTTCGGGCCGTCCGACTTACGGTATGAAGACTTTGGAAGAAGAGCTGGAATTAAAACGATACGGAGGTTATCTGATGTCTTTTAACGGTGGACAATTATACGAGTGCGCCACAGGTAATCTGCTGCACTCTAAAACAATCCCGACTTCAGTCGCCCTGAAGATTGTCGCCCTGGCACGCATCTTCTATGTAAACCTCGTTACATACCGCGACCATGAACTTCTTTGTATGGAAAAATACGATATGTATGCAGAAATCGAATCCAAGCTGAACGGGCTTACGATCGTTCAGCCGGATAATTTTGAACAGACGATCGCAACGATTGATATTCCGAAGTTTATGATGCTGGAAGACGAACATCTCTTAGTCCGCATCCAAAACTATCTTCATCCGGTACTGGATCAATATTGTGAAACGTTCACATCCGCGCCTTACTTCTTGGAGATCACTCCAAAAGGTATTACAAAAGGTGATACACTTGATGTCTTATTAAACCATATCGGACTTGACCGTTCTAATCTGATCACCTTTGGAGACGGCATGAATGATATGTCCATGATCAAGTCCGCCGGACTTGGCGTCGCTATGGGCAATGCCCGTTCAGAGATTAAAGCTGTAGCTGATTATGTTACTTTATCGAATGATGAAGACGGAATCGCACATGTAATTGAAAAATTTGTATAATCTTAATCTAGAGGGTATCGCAAAATCATCAAATCAGATGACGGAGCGATACCCTCGTTCCATCTAAAGAAAAAAACGGAAACGAATCCCCACATCGTATCTTGCCCTTGACAAAAGTATATACTGTATATATAATTATTATATACAGTATATACTTTATAGCGAGGTGACTCCATGAAAATATTACTATCCAATCAATCTGAACTTCCGATTTATGCGCAGATTCGGGAACAGATCAAAGAACAAATTTTAAATGGACAAATTCAGGAAGGAAGTACGCTTCCCTCCATCCGGAAACTGGCAAAAGAGATCGGTGTCAGTGTTATCACAACAACACGTGCCTATAACGATCTTGAAAAAGAGGGATTTATCACCTCCGTTCAAGGAAAAGGAAGTATCGTTCTTTCAAAAGATAACGAGATCATGCGGGAACGCTATATGATGCGGATTGAAGATGGGATCATCACCGCGATCGAAACAGCCAGACACATCGGATTAAACGAAAATGAATTCCATACAATCGTTTCACAACTTTGGAAGGAGCTGAAAGAATGAGTTTATTAAATGTACAGGGATTACAGAAAACATATGATTCTTTTCAATTAAAGGACATCTCTTTTTCTCTCCCGAAAGGTTTTATCATGGGTTATATCGGGGAAAATGGAGCCGGAAAAACAACGACATTAAACCTGATCACGCATCTGTGCCATGCGGACAGTGGTACGATTTCCATTGACGGTCTGCAGTACGAAACAGATCCGAAAAAATACATTGAACAGATTGGCTTTATCGGCGATCAGTCTTATTTCCCTGGAGAATTCCGGTTAAAAGACATTCGTTTTCTCTTAAAACTGATGTATCCGAGCTTTCAAAAAGATAAGTTTGACGCCATGGCAGCCAACTGGAAACTGCCGGAAAAGACAAAGATCCAGGATTATTCCAGAGGTATGAAGGTGAAATTAATGTTTGCGTCCGTCCTTAGCCGGGATACCAAATTATTAATCCTGGATGAAGCAACCAATGGTCTGGATCCTGTCATGCGGGCGGAGATCATCGATATGCTTCAGGACTATATTATGGACGGTGAACGCAGTATTCTCTTTTCGACCCATGTATTAAGCGACCTGGAACAGATAGCCGATTATATCGTCCTGATCCACAAAGGCAAAATCTTATTAAATCAGACAAAAGAGGAACTTCTGGAAAACTACGTGATTGTTCACGGAGCTTTATCCGATCTGACAGAAGCGAAAAAAGAAAAAATGATCGGAATCATAGAAGCCGCTTATGGATTTGATGCATTACTGTCAAGCGCCGATGCAGAAGGACTCGGGCAGGAATTTGTCATCGAAAAGGCATCGATTGATCAGATCATGATCCATATGATTAAGAATGGAGGGAATCTAGAATGAGTATTTTGAAAATAATGCTAATCGATATGAGACGATGCAGAATACAGCTGCTGCTTATGCTCTTCTTCCTGCTTATTGCCATCTTTATGGCTTCCTCCGGAACCGGCATCGCCTATCTCACATTTGCAGCGATCATCTTGGCCACACAGCCTTTTTTATACGAACAGCGCTCAGAAGCAGGCTTTATCTGTATGCTGCCCTCAACTCTGCAGGAACGGGTTGCCGGAAGATATCTTTTTGGAATGTTCTTGATGTTTCTGATGCTTGTTGAAAGTTTTCTTATGAATGGCATTCTTTTGTTGACCGAGCATGAAACAATCGAATATTTCTTGCCTCAGATCGGTATTTATTGGGGGATCGGAATGATCATCATTGCCTTTCAATACATTCTGTTTTATGCACTTGGAAAAATAAAACGCCAGCAATTAACCGGCATTCTTGTTATGCTGCCAGGTTTTGCCGTTTTCATTCTGGCTTCTCTGTTACCGGAATACATCAATACGATGGATATTCTCCAATGGATGATCACAAATCTCCATACGATCGCAAAAATTCTCCCGGCTGCAGCAATCGTATTATGGGGAATCGCAATCGGGATCTCCATCCAAATAGCTAAGAAAAAAGATTTTGTATAAAAAAATACCCGCTTACAATATCCGTAAGCGGGATTTTTTCATTGAAAAGAGAGGATTAAAAATATATATGAAAAACTTTAATTAAAGTATATCAGAAACCTTTTTTGATGCAATAGAAAAAAAATGAACTTTTATAAAGAAACTATAAATTTTCTTAACGAATACTTACAAAGTTCCTTTCCTTTTAAAAGTTTCCCTGACCGGTCATATCGCACTGTTTCACCAGTGATTCCACAGCAGACATATAGTCCTTCAGATTTTGCGATTTTTTAATCTTTTTCAAATATTTTTTTCCTTCCGGAAACATCATTCCGAAATAAAACCACAATTCTTTCATTTTAAATAAAACATTTCTGTCTCCGCAGTTCCAGGTCTGATAGCCTTCACAAACCGCCTGATGGAAAAGCAGAAACCTCTCTTTGGACATTCGTTTTTCCCCGCGGATCTGCAGTGGCAGTGACGGGTCAGAAACCGCTCCTCTTCCGATCATCACAGCCGGAATTTGCGGGTAATTTTGATGCCAGTTTTCGTAATCTTTCGCAGAAAATAAATTTCCATTATAACATAATACATTGATACTTTTTTCTACAGCAAGATCAAACGATGCCATCCGCGGTTTTCCTTTATAATAATCTTTTTGAAGTCTCGGATGTACGATCAGCTCTTTCATCGGGTAATCATTATAAATTTCCAGCAGTTGCTCAAATTCTTCCGGATCCTCGATCCCGATTCTCGTCTTTACCGAAATCTCCACATCAAGCTCCGTAAAAATCCGATCCAGAAAGTCATCGAACTGATCCGGTTCTGATAAAAATCCGGCTCCGCGCTTTTTGGCGGTAACCGTTCCCGACGGACAGCCGACATTCAGATTCACCTCACCATACCCCATATCCTTCAATGCTTTTGCCGTCTTAATAAAATGCTCCGGGTTATTCGTCAAAATCTGCGGCACGACCGGTATCCCTTCGTTATGTTCCGGAAGAACGTCCCTCTTTTCCCGCGGCATAAAACAGTGTGCCTGATTCGGTGCCAAAAAAGGGGTAAAATATTTGTCAATGCCTCCAAAATAGCGGTGATGGGCATTTCGAAATATATAACTGGTAATTCCTTCCATTGGTGCAAAATACAACTTCATCTTAATTACCTAACGATTATCGACTTTTTCCGGATACAGATCGTGATGTGTCAGGCGGTCAAACGCCACTTTTTCCCATACGGTATCCTTCTTCCCATAGTTGCAATAAGGATCTATGGAAATTCCGCCTCTTGGCGTAAATTTTCCCCACACTTCAATGTATTTCGGATCCATCAGACGGATCAGATCTTTCATAATGATATTGACACAGTCCTCATGGAAATCCCCGTGATTGCGGAAACTGAATAAATAAAGTTTCAGCGACTTACTCTCAACCATTCGTTCTCCAGGCACATAAGAAATATAAATCGTCGCAAAATCCGGCTGTCCCGTCATCGGACAGAGACTTGTAAACTCCGGACAATTAAATTTTACAAAATAGTCATTTTCCGGATGCTTATTCGGAAATGTTTCCAAAACATCCGGAGCATAATCATCCGCATACTTTGTTTTCTGATTTCCAAGCAGCGTAACTCCTTCTAATTCTTGTTTATTTCTTCCACTCATTCTTCTCTTCCTTTCCAAAACTCTTTCAATCGATATTCTGCATAATCCAGTGAGATAATTTCCCGATCTGCCCATTCCGCCGGAAACAGTCCCTGATATTCGTATCCGGACAATCGCTCCTCCAGCAAAAGAATCACTCCTTCATCCTCTTTTGTCCGGATCACCCTTCCTGCAGCCTGCAGCACCTTATTCATGCCCGGATACCGATAAGCATAGTCAAACCCGGCGCCGATCGTCCGATCAAAATAATCCCTCAGCAGATCCTGCTCAAAACTGATGCCTGGAAATCCATTTCCAACGATTACCACCCCGATCAGCTGTTCGCCTGCAAGGTCAATCCCTTCGGAAAAAATACCGCCCATTACGCAGAGTGCAAGAAGGGATTTCTTTCTCGTTTTTCGAAATTCCTCTAAGAAAGCTTCCCGTTCCGGCTCCCGCATCTTCTGATTCTGGATCAGGATATCCGCCTTCATATCCATCCCCTTATCATAAATGATCGAGGCCACATGTTCAAGCATCTCATAAGACGGAAAGAAAACAAGATAATTCCCCTTCTTTCCGTTCAATACCGCTTCCAGATACCAGAACATTTTTTCATATTCTTTTTGATTCCGCCTCGTATATCTGCTCGTCACGTCATTGGCGATCAGTATTGCTCTTTTTGACGCCTCAAAAGGAGATGGAACATAAATCGCCCGTTCCTCAGCATTTCCGGTCAACAGCGTTTTATAATAATTGACCGGCAGCAAAGTGGCAGAAAATAAAATGACTGCCTTCGCATACTCAAAGCAGTTTTTCAGCTGACCAGATGGATTCATACAAAACAGTTTGCAATAAAAGCGATTTTCGATTTCTGAAACATAAATTTCATACCCGTTTCCCATCGTATCATAAATATTCAAATAATGCTGCACAGAAAAATACAACTCCAGCAAAACTTTTTTGATACCTGCATCTGCTTCATTTTCCAAAAAAACATCTGCTTCCGTGACAAAGCCAAGAAGCGCCCGCACAAGGCGGTCCGTTTCAGGAATGACAGACTGCGTTCCCCATGCTTTTTTTAACGCTGACATTTCCCGACTGCACCGGTTTAAGGCGTTAACAAGCTTCTTTGCATATGGTGGTATCTGCCTTCGGACTTCCAGAAAGTCCTGCCTGCATAAAACCGCACTGTACATCGATCTTGCACGATCAACGAGATTGTGCGCTTCATCGATCAGATAATAAAAATCGATCCGCTTTCCTTCTCCAAAAAAACGGCGGAGCTGTACATTCGGATCAAATACATAATTATAATCGCAAATGATCCCATCCGCAAAATCACACGCATCCAGACTCAATTCATACGGACAGACGAGGAACCGCTGTGCATAATCTTCGATAACGGTTCTTGAAAAAACCGTCTCCTCTGACAGCATTTTATACAACGCCTGATTCACCCGGTCAAAATGCCCGTTAGCATACGGACACTGCTGCGGATCACATTCCATCTCTTCCTGAAAACAGATTTTTTCTTTTGCCGTCATCGTGACTGTGGAAAACGAAAGCCCCTGTTTCCGCAGAATACGAAAGGCTTCTTCCGCTGCCGTGCGCGTGATCGTCTTCGCCGTCAAGTAAAACATCTTATCCACATCCGCCTCTTCCATTCGTTTGATCGTCGGATATATCGTGGAGATGGTCTTTCCGATTCCCGTCGGTGCCTGCACGAACAATATTTCTCCTTTTTTTAACGACTGATAGACGGATGCTGAAAGCGCTTTTTGTCCCTTCCGGTAAGAAAAAGGAAACGTCTGATTGCGGATGGAGGCATTCCGTCTCCGCTTTGCCTCACAGACATGATCGCTCCAGACAAAAAAAGACGTCATCGTTTCTTCCATCCACTCCTTCAGCTCTTCCATGGAATATTCTTCATAAAAACGGCGAATTTCCTCTGTTTCCAAATGACAATAAGTAATCTGGATCCCAATCCGTTCCAGATGATTTTCCATACCATATAGACAGCCATAACACATCGCCTGTGCTTTATGAACAAATATCGGCTCATCCAATGCCATCAGATTCTGATACGTCCCTTTGATCTCATCGATAACCATAATCTCTCTTTTTTGATAAATACCATCGGCGCGTCCCTCCAGAAGCACCTCATAATCCCGGTGATAAAACGTCTTTTTCAATGAGACCTCTTCCCGATAATCAACGCCCATCGACCGCTGGATCTTCCGATGGATTCTCCCGCCTGCCTGCATGGCTTCCAACGAAGCTTTACGGCTTCCGCCGGATGTCAGATCTCCGCTGCGAAAAAGAAACTCTACAAGCTGTCTGACCGATATCTTTATTTGATTGTCTTTTAGCTGTAAGATCATCCTATCACCTCGATTTTCATCTCCCATACCACCTCCTGCAGACAGAAGAGAAGGAGATACGACTGCCGTCATATCTCCTTTTCTTATCTTAAGCTTGAAAAGCATTCCTGTTAACTTAACTGCTGATATGCATAAAGCAGATTTGGGATCAGCTGTTTCTTACGGGATACAACTCCCGGTAAAAATGCTGCACTGTCATTGACGGTTGTAGAGAATGCTGTTGAAACAACTTCTTCTGCGTTATTACCTGTCATGATCAGCAATGTGCTTTCATCAATAATATTAGTGATCATAATGTAGATCATATCCAGTCCTTCTTCTTCAGCCAACTGCGGAATATATGGAAGGAGCATGTCTTTGATCTCATAAACTTCATCTGAAGTCATGGAGTTCACCTGTCCGACACCAAACTGGATCTCTCCGGAATTAAATTTCTTAAAATCCTGGAAGCAGATTTCTTTTGGTGTTTTTCCATTCAGATCACTTCCTGCCCGGAACATCTCCGTCGCATAATGTTCAATATCAATCTCAGCAATCTTTGCAAGACGTTCTGCTGTTATCTTATCTAATGGTGTACAGGTTGGTGAACGGAACATCAATGTATCGGATAAAATAGCGGATACTAATAATCCTGCGATCGGTTTTGTGATCTCCACACAATTTTCATCGTAAATCTGTGTCACGATCGTTGCCGTACATCCTACCGGCTGGTTTCGGAAATAAATCGGTCCCATCGTCTCTAATCCGCCGATTTTGTGGTGATCGATGATCTCCAGGATTTCTCCTTCTTCCAGACCATCCACTGCCTGATCGGCCTCATTATGATCAACAAGGATTACTTTTCTACGTTCATAATCCAACAAACGACGACGAGATGCAAATCCCATAAATTTATTATTATCACGGATGTTGATAACCGGATAATAACGGAAACGGCTCTTTGTCATGATTTCCTGAACCTTTTCCACCAGTTCATTTGAAGGGATATTCACAGTCTTATCGCTGGTTGTCATAAAGTATCCACATGGAAGGCTATGGCTGATCAGACGGCTGGTGATAAATGTATCATGAGGCGTTGTGATGATATCACAGCCTTTTTCTCTTGCCAGCATCTGGATTGTATTGGAAACTTCTGCTCCCATGCAGACGATCATCAGACTTGCACCTGCTTCAATTGAGCAAAACTGTGCATCATAACGATTTCCGATGATCACAATATCGCCATCACTGATAAACTTTTCCATCAGATCCGGATTTGCTGCAGAAACGAGAATTTTCCCTTTCTTTACATGGTCGTTAATATCGCCGACAACCAGTTCGCCATCCAGGGTTTCTACAATATTTTTATATGGTGTCTTTGCCTTGGATAAAGACTCATTATCATAAACATCCATATCGGAATACGTAATATCACTCGCGGTGATCAGACCCTGTAATGTCTGATCATCATTCAGAATTGGCAGATTGACGATTTTTTCTTTCCGCATCGTCTCCCATGCTTCCTTGAGAGATGTTGTCGCATTAATCGATGGAACCTCATGCAGCGGGATATCAATGATCCTTGGATAGATATCTGTTAAGTATTCCGGCGGTTCCACCCCGAAATAATCCAAGACAAACTTCGTCTCAGAACTGATGCTTCCTAATCGTTTCGCTTTGTAGCATTTGTTTTCACTGATCGTATTTTTCAGATTCGTATACGCCAAAGCGGAACAAATCGAATCCGTATCCGGATTCTTGTGCCCGATAATGTAGGTACTTTTCATTTTTTCTTGTCACTCCTTCTCTCTGCTTTATAAGACATATCACGCAGTATATGGCAAAGTTACAATAAACTGGGTATATATCTCGTTGCTTTCCGCCTGGATCGTTCCGCCATGCAGCTCCACGATTTCTTTTGCTATCGCAAGTCCCAGACCTGCTCCCCCTGTATTTGTGGAACGGGCATCGTCCAGTCGGTAAAACTTTTCAAATAAATGATTTAATTTATGCTCCGCAATCTGTTTTCCCTGATTGCGTACTGTAATACGTACCGCCTTCTCCTGACGTTCTACAAAAACGTCGATCGGGGTTCCTTCATAGCTGTACGATATTGCATTCCGGAACAGATTATCGAATACTCTTGCCATGCGCTCCGCATCGACATACAATTCGATATCATCTTCCATATTAATATGACAGGTGGTGTTTTTTCTCTGGAATACCGGATAAAACTCATCCACCAACTGCTCCAACAGCATATTTAAAGAGATCTTTTGTTTTTCCAACGTAATATTCTGCAAGTTATAACGGGTGATCTCAAAAAATTCATTAATCAGATCCCCCAGCCGCTTTGCTTTTTCCAAAGATATTTGCGTGTATTTTGCCCGTTGCTCTTCCGGCATATCCGGGGATTCGTTCAGCAGGCTCAAATACGCGATAATCGATGTCAGCGGTGTTTTCAGATCATGAGCCAGATATACAACAAGGTCATTTTTCCTCTGCTCACTCTGTAACGCCTGATATTCTCTGTTGCGCAGTGTATTTTTGATCGTATTCATCTGAGACTCCAATGGCTGTAGTTCATCCGACAATTCAATCATATTCGTAGACTCTTTTATGATCATGTGGATCCCATTGCTGATCTCATCGAGATAATCGGTAAATCTGGACATGCCCAGATAAAAGCTGAACAAATAGAGCACAATGAATCCACAAGTCAGAATCAAAGTCTTATTCTTCCAGAAAATCGTGCGGTATACTAAAATCGCACTTTCCTCATCCATAGACAGCTTTTGAAATAAGCCAACCATCAGATTGGCAAATGGCTCCTGGAAAATTCCATCGATCAAAATAAAATAAATACTATACCCGATCAATGCTGCGATCAGAGTCAGCCCAATCGTCTGCAGCATGATCTTAAACTTTAAACCGCGATATTTAGGATTCTTCAATTTTATATCCTACTCCCCATACTGTCTTGATCAATTCCTTATGTCCCATCACTGCCCCAAGCTTTTCGCGCAGATGCCTGATGTGGACCATAACGGTATTGTTGTTGTTCTTAAAATACTTTTCTTTCCATACCTGTTCAAACAGACTCTCTGAGCTGATCACCTTCCCTTTTTGAGAGATCAGGATCCACAGAATTTTGAATTCAATTGGCGTCAGAGTAATCTCTTCATCTCCATAGGTACACTGATGTGTGTTTTTGTTCAAAGCCAGTCCTGCAATCTCCATCACATCCTGTTCTTCTTTTCTGCCAGCCTCATTATATCTCATATACCGGCGAAGTTGTGCTTTTACTCTCGCCATCAGTTCCAACGGCTCAAACGGCTTTTCAATATAGTCATCTGCGCCCAGAGTCAATCCATTGATCTTATCCATGGATCCTGTTTTTGCAGTCAGCATTACGACAGGAAATGTATAATCTTTACGGATCTCACTCAACAAGGAAAATCCGTCCATATCCGGCATCATAACGTCCAACAGCGCCAGATCGATATGTTCTTCTTTTACACATTTTAACGCATCGGTTCCATTATAAAATTTATAAACATCAAAGTTTTCATTTTTTAAATATAATTCAACGAAATCTGCTATTTCTTTTTCATCATCTACCACTAAGATCTTTGTACTCATCATTACCTCCATAACCTTGTTCTATCTGTCTGTTACTCTTTTCTTCCACCTTCAATTACTGAAAAGGAATGCTGCTCCTGTTCCAGTTCATAGCGGTAATGGCCTTTCAAATGATACATCGGGGTATACCAATACATATCTTCAATGCAGTTCCATACATAGTCCTGTTCTTCTTCGGAAAAATCGTTCATCTTTGTGTCCGTCTTTTCCCGGATTTCTTCCAGTGAATCTCCATTCTGAACATAGACGAGCAATGTTTTCACAAACACCGTCGCCGGCATCACTTCTCCGTATAAAGCATCGAGTCCATATGCCAGCAATTGCTGCGTTCCCTTCCAACTTCCGATTCCATTCATCTTTCCCAGTATAATGGCATCTTCGGCAGAAAGCTCTGCATAATCGATAAAATCATTCCTCATCCGGCTCTCAAATACCTTGTTTCTTTCTCTTACTTCATAGGAAATCGCATAAAAAGTGCTGTCCTTTGTATTTTTTAAAATTCCGAGAAAGCTCCAGAGATCCATCCTTGCGATCAGGAAATTCCAAAACTCAGAATACGAAATGAAATACTCCTTACTTATTATATCATACATTTCCGATAATTCGACAATTCCATATACATATAATATTCCTTTTACGGCATATTCTATTTCCTGGTACTTCGTCTTCCGCTTTAACAGCATGCGGCTCTTTAAAGAAAAATAAAAATTATGTTTTGCTTCTTCATTTACCGTGACCGTTTCCGCCCCATGGTCATACCGGATAAAACCGAGGAATTCTAAAGACTTCATCCTCACTCGGCTGCTGTAATCTGCTTCTATTTTTTTATGTGTGTCCCAGATCAGCAAAAGCAGATCGATATCCGGTTCGGACAGAAGGATAATCAAAAGTTCCGGCTTATCTGCAAGATAATTTTCCAGAAACTTTGCCGGTTCCATCATAGATTCTTTCCACTGATCCAGCAATCCCAGTCTCTCACACAGCATAGCCAGTGATTTCTGGGAATTCTGATCCAGCATCTTCTCCCAGGAACGATCACTGGAAATTCTCGTCAATTGCTCCATAGCAGTCTCCTATATCATTAGAAAATAAATGCAGAACATTCCGATCATAGCCCACATCAATCCCGTTACTTCTTTATATCTTCCGCTGAACAGGGCTGTCAAGCCATAGATAATAAAACCAAAAGCAATCCCATCCGCAATCGAATACGTCAAAATCATCATAATGATCGTTGCAAAACTGGACAAACCCTCTACAGGATCATTCCAGTCAATTTTGGAAAATTGACGAATCATTGCGGCCCCTACCAGGATCAGGATAGGAGAAGTTACACACTCCGTCATTAATCCGAAAACCGGATACAAAAAAATCGAAAATAAGAGTAAGATCCCTGTCGTGACTGCTGTCAGCCCAGTCCGGCCGCCAATCTCAATTCCCGCTTCTGATTCTATGTACGTACTCACCGAAGGCGCTCCGATCACTGCTCCCACAATGGATGCCAGCGCATCTGCAGCCATTGCACGATTGACATTTTCAGGCTCTCCATCAACCGTCGGAAGTTTTGCATGGCTGATCACAGCAATCAGCGTCCCCGTTGTCTCAAAAAAATCAACAAATATGATCGAAATAAAAATCACAATAATATTCACAGAAGAAAACAATTCACGAAATCCCATCGTCAGTGCTCCAAAGTTCAACTCCAGATTCGGGACAAATAATAATTCCGATGAAAAGCTGGGCAAGCCTGCACTGTCTGAGAAAAAGCTCATGATCAACCCGACAACTGTTGTCGCTGCCATTCCTTTTAGAATAAAAAACTTATGTCCGCGGACACTAAGAAATAATAAAATCACAATTCCAAACAGCGTTACAAACACTTCCGGATCATAAATTTTCCCCAAAGTAACAAGTGTCTGCTCATTACTGACAATGATCGCACTGTTTTTCAGACCGATAAACGTTAAGAAGCACCCAGTTCCACCGCTGATCGCACATTTTAAATGCGCCGGTATCGCATGCATAATTGCCCCTCTCACTCCGGTCAACGCAAGGATCAAAAACAAAATTCCCGCAATAAATACAGCCGCAAGCCCTGCTCTCCAGCTATATCCAAACCTGCCACAGATGGTCGTTACAAATAATGCCGTTACTCCGAGGCTCGGTGCAAGTGCGATCGGATAATTCGATAGCAGACCCATGATAATGCAGCCGATCCCAGAGGAAACCAATACCGATGAAAAAACAGCAGTGTCTTTCATTCCGGTCAAGGACAGCATCGTGATCAATACGCTGACAATATAGATGATCGAACAATATGTCGTTAATCCTGCAGCGATCTCCGTCCTGATATTTGTCTTTCTTTGTTTTAATTGAAATAAATGCTCCATCTGAGCAGCTCCTTTCAATCCCCATCGTTTCTTTTAAATAAATGTCCCTTATCGTATCTTCTTATTCTACCACAGATAACAAAGAAATTGGAGTAAAAATTATTCTATACTTTTGAGAGATTCTACCATATCGATCTGTTTCAATTTAAAATACATGACGAAGTTAACGATGACTGCAAATAAAAATGTTAATATAATGCTATATACATAGCTTTGTGGAAAGATTTCCCTGCCGAACATAATATAATCCACTTCTGCAGTCAATATGACATAACGGTGTAACGCAATTCCCATAAAAATACCGAAAAAGGTACCGATCAAAGTTAGTAATACATTTTCCCGATATACATATGCGGCAAGCTCTGACTGATAAAAACCAAGCACTTTAATCGTCGCGAGCTCTCTCCGTCTTTCTTCAATATTAATATTATTCAGATTATATAAAACAACAAACGCGAGCAGCCCGGCGGAAAATACGAGGACAAATACAACAATATCGAGATTGCCGAGCATATCCGCCATCTCTCCCTCCGTATCCGACACAAAGGAAACCGCATTGACTCCATCCTGTTTTAACAGTGTTTCACTTAAGTCTTCTTCAAATGCCTCATCCTGGCTCTCTATATTACAGATCAATTCATTATAAACCGGTTCTTTTCCATAAAGTTCCTGATACAGATCTTGAGAAAGGAAAACAAAATGCTGTAAGTAATTTTCTGTAACAGCAGTCACCGTCACATCGACCGCCTTCGTATCTCCTTCTTTTAACCGGATCTGATCTCCCGGCTCGATTTCCAGCATGCTGGCAACCTTTTCCGTTACAATCACGCCATCATCATTCAACTGATAGACTGCATCCGATGTTCTATCCTGAAATTTAATATACTCATTAATCTTCTCGCGATCTTCCGGCACGATGACATATGCGGTCTTGCTACCCTGATCAGTTTCGATATCCATGGAAGTATTCCTTACTTTTATACCTGAAGTAATTTCTGATCGTTCCAATACTTCATTCATACAATCTTCCAGATCATCCTCATCTTCATCAAAATCGACCATCATATCATATACATGGATTTTCTGATACTGATTGTCGGTGATCGCATAAATAGAATTGTTCAATCCAAATCCAACTAACAGCAACGCCATACAGCCGCCGATACCAATGATCGTCATAAAAAACCTCTTTTTATAACGAAGCAGATTTCGTATAGAAGATTTCCAGGAAAAACTGATATGTTTCCAGATAAATGGAATCCGTTCCAGCAATACCCGTTTTCCTTCTTTTGGAGCTTCCGGCCGCATCAGCTGCGCCGGAACTTCCTGCAACGCCCGGTAGCTGGAAAATAACGTCGCTCCGATCGTTGACACAAATGCTGCAATCGACGCATAAATTCCAAGATCGAGATGGATCGGCGTTACAACACCATACAATCCTATGTACATCATACAATATGCTATAATAATGATACGCGGTAAAATCAGCTCTCCGGCGATCACACCGAGAATACTTCCAAAGACTGTCGCAAGAGCCGCATAGATTAAATACTTTCCGGCAATCTGCATCTTGTGATAACCGAGAGCTTTCATCGTTCCCATCTGCGTACGCTCTTTTTCTACCATTCTCGTCATCGTTGTCAGACTTACTAACGCCGCAACGAGGAAAAAAATCATTGGAAAGACTCTTCCGATCGCACCGATCCGTTCAGAATCCTGCCCAAATTCAACATATGACTGGATCATATTCCGATCTAAAATGTACCATTCCCCTTTTTCCAGTTTATCTACTTCATCTTTGGCATCCTGAAGTTCTTTTTCTGCTTTTGCAAACTCTTTCTCCGCTTTTTTCTTCTCCGATTGATATTCCGCCAGTCCTTCTTCATATTCCTCGCGGCCTTCTTTTAGCTCCTTTACTGCCTGTTCGTATTCTGCTCTTCCCTCTTCCAGTTCTTTTTCTGAACGGTCCAACTCTGCTTTTGCATTTTTCAGCCTGGTTTCCGATGATTCGAGTTCTTCTCTTGCGGCAACCAGCTGGTTCTTTGTTGCGAGCAGTTCTTCCTGCGCTGCATCTATCTGTTCTTTCCCGGCAAGATATGCCTGGTATTGTTCATACAATTCTCCATATTCCGGAGTCAGATTCTTAAGAGACACTCCATACTGCGCAGCTGCCTCATTTAACGCTTGTTTGGATGCTGTTAATTGTGCTCTCTGCTCCTTATACTCATCGCGGGCCTCTACATATTGCTGCAATCCTTCTCTATATTCCTCTTTTCCGGAATTCAGCTTTTCCAGTCCTTCTTCATATTCCTGTTTTCCACTTGCTAACTGACTTTCTCCGGATTCCAATTCTGCTTTCGCATTCTCCAGATCTTTTTCACCGGAATTCAGCTCTGCCCTCGCATCCCGAAGTTCTTGTCTTGCATCTGCAAGCTCTTTTTCCGCTTTTGCCTTTTCTTTTTTATATTTTTTCTCTTCGGCATCAATTTCATCCAAGGCTTCATTCCGCACTTCCTGAAACCGTACTTCTTCTCTCTCGTCTTTGATCTCTTCTATCCGATCAGTGACGGTTTCAATAAGATCATCATACACATCCGTATAAGCAGTAAGTTCTGCTGCACCTTTTACCGAAAGATAAATATCCGTATAGACCGGCATATCAAAATCTTCTTTGGGAATCACAATAAATCCGGACAATTTCCCATTGCCGATCGTCGTTGTTCCTTTATCTCTCGTCAGATAATAATTATACTCTGCCATTCCGACAATTTTATAAGTCGTATCTTTTAAAGAATCTTCCAGATCATCTTCATCGCCGGACTTCAACACGAGCGTATCATCCAGCTTCACATCATTTTCTTCTGCAAAACGATAATCTACGACGCATTCTCCGCTTTTTTCTGCCTGACGGCCTCTGACCATATAGATCTGGTTCAGATTATCCGTCTGCGCATAGACTTTGATCGCTTTTTCACTCTCCCCAATATCGCATAAAACATCTTTTGTATAGGAAGCCTCTGCCTCTTCAACTCCTTCTATTGCTTTTAATTCCAACAGATCCTTTTCTGTCAGCCCCTGCGTACTGGTCACACGAATATCCATAAAATTCAGATCATCATACTGCCGGTCAACAGATATCTGCATGTCCGGTTCTGTTGCACGGATACCCGAGAAAAATGCTACTCCGAGTGCGACCAGAAACAGAATCGATAAAAATCGGGGCAGGCTTCCCCGTATCTCTCTGATCCGTTCTGTCCACAATGCTTTTTTCATCTATCACACCCTACCATTCTATCGTTTCTACTGATTGCGGCTCTTCATTTATCTTAATACTGTCGATCTTCCCGCTCTTAATTTCGATCACGCGGTCTGCCATCGGCGCGATCGCCAGATTATGCGTGATCAAAATCACCGTTTTTTTCTTTTTGCGGCACATATCCTGTAATAACTTTAAAATCGCTTTTCCTGTCCGATAATCCAATGCTCCGGTCGGTTCATCACACAATAATAATTTGGGATTTTTTGCCATTGCTCTTGCAATCGAAACCCGTTGCTGTTCTCCACCGGAAAGCTGCGCCGGAAAGTTCATTAATCGGTCTCCAAGACCTACCTCTTCCAAGACCATTTCCGCATCAAGCGGATTCTTGCAGATCTGAGAAGCCAGTTCTACATTTTCCAAAGCCGTCAGATTAGGAACAAGATTGTAAAACTGAAAAACAAATCCAATGTCGTCTCTTCGGTATTTCGTCAGCTGCCTTTCATTGTATGCTGCGATATCATTACCATCGATATAAATATGACCGCTGGTCGCACGATCCATTCCCCCCAGGATATTCAACACTGTCGTCTTTCCTGCACCGCTCGCTCCTACAATTACGGCAAACTCACCCTTCTCAATCACAAAATCAATCCCGTCGATTGCTTTTGTAACCACTTTTCCGGTCTGATAAATCTTTCTGACATCAACTAATTTTACAAATTCACTCATGAAATTCTCACCCACCATCATTGCTGAATTCTCTAAATGCTTCTCTCCCTTTCCGCATCCGGGAAGTTATCCTGATATAATTCATCTGGTCGATCCGAAATTGCCGGATCGCTCCATCTTCATAAGCGATCAGATTGTAATCCATTCCTATCAGAATAATCTTCCATGGACTGGCATGATATGCAGCAGTTATACTCTCCATATCTCCATTTTTCCCCTTCTTCCATCTGGTATAATGGAATGATAATTCACGATTCTTTGAAATCGCCTTCTGTATAGCATCAAGTGAAAAAGAAAGACTTTCGTTCATACCCTTTATCCGGTCTTTGACATCAATTTTGCCATTCAGATCTTCTGCTTCCCACCGGCTGCAAAATCTCTTTATCTTATCCACCAGCTCCTGCGACTTTCTCATTGTAATCAGACGGGAAGACTGAATCGATTGAATCAATATCTTCATATCCGCATCTTCAAAGACATGATTTTTCAAATAATAACCGGACGGCCTCTCTCTTCGATACCGGATATCCCATCCGATCGTTCGTAACACATGCATATCATCATAAATGCTCTTTCTTTCTGCATGGATGCCTCTGGAATCCATATCATCTATGATCTGCTTCATGGAGATCACATGCGTCTCATCCGTCTGTTCCCATAACAGCTTCATCAAATATATTAATTTGAATTTCTGATTCATCGATCTTGTCATCTTATCCATCCATCTTTTCTCTTTTCTTGTATTTTAACATTTTTGTGCGGTAAAAGGAACCATTCAAACCATACTTTCCAAGTTTTAGCAGTGATAAATACGATTTGTCTAGAAAACAAAAAGAACCATAAAAATCATGGTTCTTTTTGTGTAGGAATTATGATATGTTAACTTTAAAACTGAACTGCATTTTGATCCAGCTGTCAGAGAAGAAGAAACCATACCGGTTTCCCCGTCACAGTAACAGCAATTGAGTATTTATAGTATGAGATTATGGATTAAAAAGTAATTTACTTCTCCATTATTATATAGCAAGTATCGACTTTTCTGCAATAATAGAAACAATACAACTTTTGCTTATTTTTCATAGTTTTTTTCTATGATTTATTGAAAATCTGTTTCCAGTGTTCCTGCAAACGTTCCAGAGAATAAGCCGCATTTGCGGGACTGGTCGATGGGAGCGCCTGAATCCTGATCTGGGTCTTCGGATAGATATACTTCATATATAATTTTTCCGCTAATCTTCCATTCGCAAACACAGCCTGGATATTTGGATAATCACGCAGCAATTCCGGTATCCTCGCCGGAACCACATTGCGGATACTGCTGTCACTGGAGCCTTTTATATCACAGCTCTCAATTACATCCCAAATTCCAATCCCGGATTCTTTTAGCATACGTATCTTTTCTTCAACCGTCACCGGAACCGGATAGTCCGTCATGGATGCAAGCAGTTTCCAGAACCGGTTTTGCGGATGCCCGTAATAAAAAGACTGTTCTCTTGACTTTACCGATGGAAAACTTCCAAGGATAAGTACTTTTGTACAGGCATCTACAATCGGTTCAAACTCATGCTTTACATGTGTTTCCTTCATTTTTTCACCTCTTCATAGTCATAGGATGATTCAAAATGATTTTCAATTCCTTCTGATATATATATATGATTCTCTTCATCCACAAGGATAAAGTCGAATTCCGTACTATGCTCCTTCCAATAGGCAATTGCTTTTTCCTTTCCAAGCACAAATAAGGCTGTAGAAAGACAATCCGCCTCTGTTCCGTTGTTGCTGACAATCGTAACTGATATCAGATCCGACTCTGCCGGTTTCCCTGTTTCCGGATCCAGAATATGATGATATGTCTTTCCTCCTTCTTCAAAATAACGCTCATATGCGCCTGAGGTAATGATCGCTTCATCTTCTGCTTCATATGTTCCAACCATATCAAAGTGATCATTCGGAGCTTCAATTCCTACTCTCCAACGACTTCCGTCAATTCGTGTACCGATCGCCTGAATATTACCGCCGAGGCTGATAATGCCATGCTCCACGCCGTAGTCTTCAAAGATCTTTGCGATCGACTGAGACGTATACCCTTTTGCAACACCTCCAAAGTCAATCTGTGCACCATCCGATAATGTCACCGTATGGGTACTTTTATCAACCGTTACTTTATCCATTCCCATCTTGTTCATCAGAATCTCTTGAATGCTGCTTTCCTCCGGCACCTGATATTCTTTCGTTGTAAATCCCCATAAATCCATTAATGGATAAATCGTAATATCAAATGCTCCCCCTGTCTCTTCTGAAATTTTCTGTGCACATTCAATCAACTCAATCGTTTCATCAGATACTTCCCCTTCTTGATTCTCATTCAGAATACTTACCTCACTGTCTTCTTTCCCAACGGACCACATATCATCCAGTCTTTCAATTTCTGTTTTCGCCGCATCAAGTGCTTCATTCCGATTTTCTCCATAAGCCCGCAGCGCCATATACGTGTCCATTGCATTCAATTCGATCGAAGACTCCTCCTGATCACTCGCCGAATCAGAAATTGTTCCGCTGCATGCTGCAAGCAAAAGCATCACAGCAAAAAACACAAACACCATATAAATCTTTCTCTTCATATTTCACCACTCTTTTTTTGAGATTCGTTCTCATTTTATTTTTTTCTATATTACACAATTTCCGATAAAGAATCAAGTACTGTGAAAAAAGAACCTGTTTTCCGCTTCACTTGCGGTAAAAACAGGTTCTTTTTGTATTATTTACAAGATTTTCGATAAAAATGCCTGTAATCGTTCATTTTTCGGATGATCGAACACTTCTTCCGGCGTTCCGTCCTCGGCAATCTTTCCTCCATCCAGGAAAATGATCCGGTTGGCAACTTCCCGCGCAAATCCCATTTCGTGTGTTACGCAGATCATCGTCATACCAGAAGTTGCAAGTTCTTTCATAACTTCCAAAACCTCTCCTACCATCTCTGGGTCAAGCGCTGAGGTCGGCTCATCAAATAAAATGACTTCCGGTTCCATTGCCAGCGCACGGCAGATGGCTACACGCTGTTTTTGCCCTCCGGATAACTGCGAAGGATATGCTCCTGCCTTTTCTGCCAAACCGACTCTCTCCAGCAGTTCCATGCCTTTCTGTTCCGCCTCTTTTTTGGAAAGCCCTTTTAATTTAATCGGTGCGATCGTCAGATTTTCCAGAATCGTCTTATGTGGAAACAGATTAAAATGCTGAAATACCATCATCATGGACTGACGGATTTTATTGATATTATTTTTCGGATCTGTCACTTCTGTTCCATCCAGATAAATATGTCCGCCTGTAGGATCCTCCAGCAGGTTTAGACATCTTAAGAATGTCGATTTTCCGCATCCGGATGGTCCCAAAATAACAAGTACTTCCCCTTTTTTTATGTCTGTTGTAATTCCATTTAATACGTTAACATCACCAAACGATTTTTTCAGATCTTCTACATGGATCATAACTTCATTATCTTTCATCATTCTTCAGTCTCCTTTCCAGTTTTCCTACCAGCATTGATAAGACCATAACGATGATCAGGTAGATTGCCGCTACTGTCAGCAACGGGAAGAACGCTTCATATGTACGGCTTCGAATGAAATCTCCGCCTCTTGTCAGATCCATGATTCCGATGTAGCCGGAAATCGATGTTTCTTTTAACAATACGATAAATTCGTTTCCGAGTGCCGGAAGCACATTTTTAAACGCCTGTGGAAGAATAAAATACCGCATTGTCTGTACATACGTAAATCCAAGGCTTCGTCCCGCTTCAAACTGTCCCGGATCGATCGATGTCAGACCGGAACGGACGATTTCTGCGATATAGGCAGAAGAATTTAGTCCAAAAGCAACTACCGCTACGAGGACTTTACTGATATTGCTGCTCGCAAAAATAACATAGTATATGATCAACAACTGGATCATCGCAGGAGTTCCGCGGATGATCGTCAGATACGCCTTTAGGATCCAATTCAAAATTGTCAGTTTTCCGGTCGTATCACAGGAAAATCTCAAAACCGCAATAACAAAACCGAAAACAATACCGATAATTACGGCAAAAAATGTAATTTCTAACGTTGTCAAAAGTCCATTTGCCAGATACTGCCATCTGTTTTCTTCAATAAAGTTCTGGTGGATACTCTTCTGCAGATCAAACGAGCTTGCAGACTCACCGTTGCGCACTACGATCACCTGTTTGGATGTCGTATAAGGATCCGTAAAATCGATATTCTGCAGACGGTCTTCTGTCACAGTCATGCCGGCAACACCGATATCTGCTTTTCCGGACTGCACAGCTGTAATAATTGAATCAAACTGCATATCTTCGATTTCCAATTTCATACCGAGCTGATCGGCAACCGCTTGTGCCATCTCTGCGTCGATTCCGACGATCTCACCATTTTCACGATATTCATATGGTTCAAATTCTGCATTTGTTGCCATGATCAGTGTTCCGTTTGATGTGCCCACATCATCCGGTGATTCATAAGGCTGTGTTCCTTTCGTATCATCCCCGATATAATTACCGATGATCTGATCCATCGTTCCGTCTTCCTTAATCTTGGCAAGGGCATCATTGATGCTTTCTGTCAATTCTTCATTACCCTTTGCCACACAGATCGCGTATTCTTCTTCTACAAGTGCCTCATCCAGAATAGACAGATCCGAATTGTTCGCCACAAATGCCTTTGCAGGCTGCTCATCAATTACAACACAATCCACTTTTCCCTGTTTCAGTGCCTGAATGGCATCCGCACCTTTGTTATAGCCCTGTACGGTCGCACCTTCTTCATCTGATGCATAAATATCTCCCGTCGTACCGAGCTGTACGCCAATTGTCTTACCTGCAAGATCCTCCGGCGAATGGACCGGCGACTCTCCAATGTCATCGTTACCGGAACTGCATCCGGTGAACATTCCTGCAATGATGATAAAAACCAAAATGACAGGAATCAGCCTGCGGCTGTATTTTTTCTTGCTTCTCATTATCCTCATCCTTCCTGGGCAAATAGATTTTTTATAACAGGCGGCCTTTTTTCACTGCCCGTATGGTTCTATGAAGTAGCAAAGGTGCATTACCATCGAGGTAATGCACCTTTGCCTGCTGCCCGATTCTTATGATAACCATTTTACAACAGAATGTATAAAAAGTCACGGATTAATTGCATAAATATGCAATTAATCTGCTATAAACTTCTCTTTATTGACATTTCCATCTTTCTATGCTATTAATAAACTATCTTATTTGCTGACGGATATGTGAATTGACACAGTGCAGATAAGGGGAATCAATGCCGACCGTCTGGGCAGCCTGTTGATCTAACCGGGCTGTTTTTTTATTTCACAAGAAAATGTTTCTGTTGTTATAAAAGCAGTCCACCCCAGTAGAAAAGGAGAATATGACCCATGAAAATGAAAGAATTATGGATACAAAGTATTTTGGCAGGAATCTGCATCGGCATCGGCGGGACTTTTTTCCTCGCGATCGACAACAAAGTGATCGGAGCTTTGTTCTTTACTCTCGGTTTATTTACGATCGTTACGAGAGGCTTTCATCTTTTTACAGGAAGGATCGGCTATGTACTGGACAATCCTGCTTCTTATTCCGCAAGCCTTCTGATTACCTGGATCGGCAATCTGATCGGAACGAATCTCGTTTCCCTCGGCATACATTTTTCAAGAAGTGCCTCTTCGTTCCAGGAAAAAGCAGCTTCGATGTGTGAGATAAAGATACATGACAGTCTTCTGAGTTTATTTATACTCGGCATTTTCTGTAATATTTTAATGTACATCGCCGTTGACGGTTTCCGCACAAACGGCCATGAATGCGGCAAATACATCGGTCTGTTTTTATGTGTTGCCGGCTTTATTCTGGCCGGATTTGAACACTGCATTGCCGATATGTTTTATTTCGGAATGGCAAATGCCTGGTCAGTCCGCACTGTGATCTGCCTGCTCATTATCACGGCAGGAAATATTGTTGGCGGACTTTTGATCCCGGTCTGCCGCAAACTTTTAAGATAACTGAAGAAAGGCATCGTTTTATCATCTTCATGGATGACAAAACGATGCCTTTTCATTTGTTTCATTTAATTTTATTGTAATCTTCACCGGATTATGATCTGCATATTCAAATCCATAGTCTTTCGTCTCTAATTCCTGAATCTCTATATTCGGCGATGCGATAAATCCATCCAGCATATAATACTGTGTATCCTCGCTTCCTTCATTATACGGCTCATTTAACAAACGGGAGGTCGGAACAGAATCATCCATCACGATCTGCCAGCCTTCTTGAAAGTAGTCTTCCGGAAATTCCCCTGCTATAAAGTGGTCGGTGTTTTTCACCGGATATTTATCCGGATCGACGCAGGAAAAACTCTGATTAAAATCTCCTCCGGCAATGACATAGTTGCCTTTTTCATATTCCTCCTGCATTACTTCCGCAAGCATCCGGCTCTGCCTCAATTTTCCTTCGCCGGAATCATAAGCTTCCAGATGAAGATTAATCAATACCAGTTCTTGATCGCTTCCTTCGATCGGAGTCCTCTGGACCAGTAAACAGCGCTTCAGATTACACATGCTGACCGGCCATCGGAATGAGGATGGAAAAGCAATTCGCTCCGCATCCGTTACTTCATAACTGCTCAATGTCATAATTCCGCTGTAGACTTTTCCAATGGGTGGAAACGGATACGGTACAAACCTGCACGCAAAATTCAGTGCATAAGTCATAACGCCTCCGGTATTTTCCCATAATTCACGCGCTTCATTTATATAGTAAGAGCGCCTCGAATTTCGATCGGTTTCCTGAAGAAAATATACATCCGCATCCTGCTCTTGCAGCTGTTTTTTTATTCCTTTCATATTGTCCAGGATCAATTGCCGTGAATCAGGACGTACGCGTTCCCCTCCATCCATAAAGAAATCTTCTGTTTTGCTTAAAGCTCCGTAGCCGATATTATACGTCAAAATAGAAATCGTATCCTCTTTGTTCAGCTTCTTCGTAGATGCTCCTTCTGCCGTTATCTGTTCTTTTTCAGAAGGACGGTATTCCGTCACTCTCAAATAAATTACAAGTCCGACCGCTGCAATGACAATGCCTCCCAAAATGCCCAGACATATTCTTCGTATCTTCTTCATCTTTTCCCTCAACTTTTATAATAAATCAACGCTAAAATACCTCTCCGCACGGTCTGGAAGAACAGTGGCAATCACTTTATCGCTGCCATACTTCTTTGCCATCTGTTTTGCGGTCCAGATATTCGCGCCGGAAGATGTGCCACAGAGAATTCCATCAACTCTGGCAAGTTCTCTTGCTGTTTCAATTGCATCTTCATCAGATACTTCCACAACTTCCGTAACGATTGACGGATCCAGGATCGCCGGGATAAATCCATCTCCAATTCCCTGAATCTGATGCAGACCAGGCTGCTGCCCTAATAATGCGGAGACTCCTTTAGGTTCTGCTGCAACAATTTTCGTATCCGGATTTATTTCCAGAAGATATTTGGCAACTCCGGCTAAAGTTCCGCCGCTTCCAACGCCGGAAACAAAAATATCAATTGGTTTTTCAATCTGTTCTACCAATTCTCTTGCCGTGCCATTGTAATGTGCTTCCAGATTTGCAGGATTTTCAAACTGCTGCGGGACAAAATATTTATCTGATGTTGAAGCGATCCTCAGCGCCTCCTGAACCGATCCATCGATACTCAGATCTGCAGGAGTCAGAACTAACTCCGCACCAAAACCTTTGATGATCTTCTTTCGTTCTTCACTCATATTTTCCGGCATTACAATCATAACTTTATATCCCATGCGTACGCCGCAAAAAGCCAGACCGATTCCGGTATTACCGGATGTCGGTTCGATGATCGTCATTCCCGGTTTTAACTTTCCATCTTTCTCTGCCTGAACGAGCATGTTTTTTGCAACGCGGTCTTTAATACTTCCTCCCGGATTTAAAAATTCTGCTTTCGCATAAATTTCGCATCCTGTCGTTTTTTTTAAGCTCAACAAAGGAGTATTCCCGATTAAATCTAAAATATTTTCTGTAACCATCTATTTTAATCCTCCTAAATCATATCTTCATAATTGCTTTCCTTATATTATATCGAAAATTCTTTATAATGCAAAGTTAATATTAGATTATTTACAATTTATTTTGATAATGCTATAATGTGCGTAATTATGGATTTTTAACAGCAAAAGCAATCAGGAGGTATCGAATTTTGAATCGTGTCGCTATTGTAACCGACAGTAACAGCGGAATTACACAGAATATGGCAAAAGAATATGGCGTTTATGTCCTTCCTATGCCCTTTTATATTAATGAAGAAGTATACTATGAAGATATTACCCTTACACAAGAAGAATTTTATCGTTTTCTAAAGTCTGATGCTGATATTTCGACTTCACAGCCGGCGCCCGGCGATGTTACTCATCTTTGGGATGAGTTATTAGAAACTTATGACGAGCTTGTCCATATCCCAATGTCCAGCGGACTCAGTGGAAGCTGTCAGACTGCTATGATGCTGGCTGAAGATTATGAAGATAAAGTTTTCGTTGTTG
>DVKZ01000127.1 GCA_018715775.1 Candidatus Fimousia stercorigallinarum
TGGTTTGTTAACCGCAGGATTTGTAATCTTCTGTTGGTGGTTAATGGCTAAGAAAAAAGTTTCTCCAGTCATTACAATGTTGATTTTAGTAGCTATCGCATTTGTTGGTGTATTAGTTGGAGCATTTGATCCTAATTTACAGTACTAAAAGGAGATAAAAAAATGGTGATACAGACACGTAAGGAACAGTTAAAAGAAATCGAATATCAGACAAAGATGTTAAATAATCTGAAAAAATGGATACAGATGTTGATCTTGATATCATCTGTCGGTATTGCATGCACATACTGGTCATTAAACGCTCACAGCGGCGGTGTTTTTCATCTGATCGGATTTATCAGCGTTGTTATTACGATCTTATCCGTTCTCGGATGTATCATCATTGGCCTTGGGTATAAAAAAGGAAGAACAAATGTTGATAAGATTTTAAAGATGATAGAACAGAATCAGTAAAAACTTGTAAACTCATGTATAATTAAGAGGGTATTGTAAAATCATCCAATTAGATGATGGAGCGATACCCTCTTGCCATGTGTAAAGAGAAAATTTGTGGTTTAAAATTACTTGAACAGACTTTTTAATAGGCATATAATTTTATATAAATAGAAATCATTTTTATCAGATAGGATGCTATAGATAAAAATGATTAGAGAAAAGGAGATATTTATGTATCAGGAGGAAAGACTGAAAAAGATTTTAGACTGGCTTCAAGAAGAACAGGTCTTATCGAACCAGGAGTTAATGAAGAGGCTTCAGATTTCAAGAGATACTGCACGCAGAGATATTATAAAACTGACGGAAGAAGGAAAAGCAATCCGTACACATGGTGGAATTGCAGCTGCAGATTTTCGTCTTCAGGCTGCGAATTATAAGACAAGGAAGACGGACAATAAAGAAGGGAAGCGCAGGATTGGAAAAAAGGCAACACAATTTCTTTCTGAAAATGGAATTTACTTTTTCGATGCTTCGACGCATATGCCATATGTATGCAGTAATTTAAAAAAAATGAAAGTATATACACATTCCCTCGATAATCTCAATTTACTGGCGGCATCTCCGAATGTAGAAGTATATGCACTGGGAGGGAATCTGAATAAAGAAAATCGTTTTTTTTATGGCTTAGGTATTTTAGAAAAGATCCGCGAGATAAGATTTGATGCAGCATTACTGGGAGCTGCGGCTGTAAAAGAAGATGGGATTTATTTTGTTGATGAAGAAGACGCTTATATAAAAAAGATAGCTGCCCAAAATGCAGAAAAAGTAATTGTGTTGGCAGATTATCCAAAGTTTCAGAGACAGGCACCTTTTAAAGCAATCGAGCTTGAGGAAATTGATTACATGATCGTTGATCGGGAGCCGGATTCATATTGGAAAGAGATTTTACAAGAAAAACAAGTCATTTGGGTTATGGGATAGAGAATCGGTTAAGTATTGTGCATTTGTATAAAAAATGCTATAATAGGAACGCTTGTTGATTTTGACAGGCGGACATTGATAGTTTACTGAAAGACAGATGAAAGGAAAATTACGATGAATGTAGTATGTTTAGATTTAGAAGGCGTATTGGTACCGGAAATCTGGATCGCATTTGCAGAGGCAAGTGGGATTCCAGAATTAAAGAGAACAACAAGAGACGAGCCGGACTATGATAAGCTGATGAACTGGAGACTTGGCATTTTAAAAGAACATGGACTGGGCTTAAAAGAAATCCAGGAAACGATCGCAAAGATTGATCCGATTCCGGGTGCAAAAGAATTTTTGGATGAACTTCGTTCCATTACACAGGTTATTATTATCAGTGATACGTTTACACAGTTTGCGCAGCCATTAATGAAAAAACTGGGCTGGCCGACACTTTTTTGCAATGAATTAGAAGTAGCGGAGGATGGAACGATCGTTGGGTTCCGTATGCGCTGTGAAAAGTCGAAATACACAACCGTAAAGGCCCTGCAGTCCTGTGGTTTCGAAACGATCGCCAGTGGGGACAGCCATAATGACCTCGGAATGATCGAAGCGAGCAAGGCAGGATTCTTATTCAAGAGTACGGATGCGATCAAAGCAGAACATCCGGAACTTCCGGCATTTGAAGAATATGACGAATTATTGGATGCGATCAAAGGTGTTTTAGATTAAATTTAATATTTTTCTACATAATAAAAATAGAGTTCCGCAGACGGAACTCTATTTTAATGTTTCCAGGGGAATCTGTGATACAAGTTATTATGACATTTTATTTACAACTTTATATTTGTAGATCATTTCAGCGTGATTCTGTTCTTCAATCTGAATATCTGCCAACAGTTTACGTACATCGGAATTGCCGAAACGAAAGACATCATTGTTATATTCGCCCGAAACCATTTTTTCAGTGCCGATACAATCGGTAGCGAGGAAGCAGTCATTGGCTTTATCCGTAGATTCACTTGTATAAGTTGCTGTTGGATGATAGTCTCTGCCATGGGTATCGTTGCAGTTACATTCCGGTACAGAGCCATCCAATACCTGGCCCAAAGAGCGGTAATGTTTTTCTTCTTCTGCTTCCAGGTGAGAGAAAAGATCTTTTAAGACGGGATCTTTTGCCTGCTGGCTGTATTTACGGTATTTTGCTACGCAGTTTTTTTCCTGTGTCTGGAGTTCTTTGATCACATCAGTTTCTTTTTGACTTAATAACATTGTCCTATACCTCTTTTCTTCTTTCATGTAGGAATATTATTTGTATTTTTTTTGAAGTTATGCAAAAATCTCCAGAATGTATTTTAAGGGTGGATGCAAATCCATCAAAAAACGGCACGACGAAAGCCGTACCGTTTACATCTTCTTACTGAAGATCTTTTCCTGTCAATAATTTATATCCTTTTAAATAGCCGTCAATGGTTTTCTGAGCGATGTCATCAGGAAGAGTCCAATTGTGGCCTTCATTTTCTTTTAACCAGTCGCGGGCAAACTGTTTATCAAAGGATGGCTGACCGTGGCCCGGTTCATATACATCAGCAGGCCAGAAACGGGAGCTGTCCGGTGTTAACATTTCATCACCGAGTACAATTTCTCCATTTTCATCCAAACCGAATTCAAATTTTGTATCGGCAATGATAATACCGCGGCTTGCAGCATAATCTGCACATTTTTTGTAAAGAGCGATCGTGTAATCGCGTAACTTGGAAGCATACTCTTCTCCTTTGCCAGGGAAGAATTTTTCTAAGTGAGCAATGCTCTGTTCGTAAGAGATATTTTCATCATGATCCCCGATTTCTGCTTTTGTCGATGGTGTATAGATCGGTTCCGGCAGTTTATCGGATTCTCTTAAGCCTTCCGGAAGTTTAATGCCGCAGACAGTACCGTTTTCCTGATAGCTTGCCCAGCCGCTTCCCGTAATATAACCGCGAACGATGCATTCAATCGGAAGCATTTCCAGTTTTTTACACATCATGCTGTTGCCGTCGAATTTTGGCTGTTGGAAAAATTCAGGCATATCTTTTACGTCAACAGAGATCATATGATTTGGAAGGATGTCCTGTGTCATATCAAACCAGAATTTGGACATCTGTGTTAATACCGTTCCTTTTTTTGTAATTTCATTATTTAAAATAACATCAAAACAGCTGATACGGTCAGTTGCTACCATAATTAAGCTGTCGCCGTTGTCGTAAATTTCACGAACTTTACCTTCTTTAATTGGTTTCATATTTCATACCTCACTATATAATGCTGATCATAAAGTTACATAATAAGATAAACAGATTTTGAAAGAAAAATCAACAGTAAAATTCATTTGTATAGAAAAAGATACCGTTTCCACGGGTTTTCTTGTATAATGAAAAGAAGAAAATGAGCAAAAGAGGTTGTTGATATGAAGATATTTCATTTATCGGATCTGCACATCGGAAAGCAGCTTTATTTTTATGATTTAAAGGAAATTCAAAAAAAGGTATTAAAAGAGATCGTGCAAAAAGCAGAGGAATATCGGCCGGATGTTATTCTGATCGCCGGTGATATTTACGACAAGGCGATTCCTTCTGGTGATGCCTGTGAGATTTTTGATGGCTTTTTGAACGATCTGGCGGATCTGAAGCCGGCAATTCCGGTTTTGATCATCGCAGGGAATCACGATCATGCATCGCGTCTGAATTTTGCAAGTGGATTTTTAAAGAAAAATCAAATCTATGTCTCTGTTCTGCCACCACAGAAAGAAGAGGAACATCTGGAAGAGGTCGTGATCGAAGATGCATTCGGTCCGGTTCATTTTTATCTTCTCCCTTTTACAAAGCCAGGTTATGTGCGCCATTTATTTCAAGAAAAGACAGTTACGGATTATGATAGTGCGGTCAAGTGTCTGATCGAGCGTGAGAAGATCGATGAAAATGTACGAAATGTCATAATCGCACATCAATTTTTTGTAAACGGGGACCAGGAACCGGAAAAGAGCGATTCGGAATTAACGTATATTTCCGTAGGAGGCCTGGATAAAGTGGATGTGAGCTGCCTGGAACGGTTTGACTATGCGGCATTGGGACATATTCATAAGCCACAGAAGGTGAAAAAAGAATATATACGTTATTGCGGGACGCCGCTGAAATACTCTGTGAGTGAGGAACATCATAAAAAAGGAATTTTGATGGTCACGATGGGAGAAAAAGGTACTCCGAATGAATATGAGACCATTCCTCTTTCTATGGAGCCGGATGTCAGAAGTATTCGAGGCACATTAAAAGAGGTGATCGCACAGGCGGATGATGAAAACCGGAATGATTATGTGAGTATAACGCTGACAGACGAAGAAATCTTTCGGCCCAAAGACCAGCTGGAGGAACATTATCCGCATATTTTAGAAGTAAAGATTGACAATCGGAAGATGCAGGCAGTTCTTACAGAAGATACAGAAGAAGATCTTGTGGATCCGAAAGCGGCATTTATGCAGTTTTATAAAGAAATTAACGGTGCATTTCCAAATGAGGACGAAGAAAAGATCATTTTGGATGTATTAGAATCCGTGAAACAGAGAATGGAGAGTGAAGGATAGAATGAAACCACAATTTATTAGAATGAAGGCCTTTGGCTCTTATCGAGATGAGCGGATTGATTTTTCCAAAGTGCAGCAGGGATTATTTTTGATCACAGGGGACACCGGAGCGGGAAAAACAACGATTTTCGATGCGATCATGTTCGCTCTTTACGGAGAGACGAGCGGAGGACGTCGGGATGGCAAGATGATGAGGAGCCAATATGCTTCAGAAGATATGGTGACGGAAGTGGAACTTGGCTTTTCTTATCAGGAACAGTCTTATGTGATCCGCCGCAGACCGCAGCAGCCGAGGTATAAAAAGGAGAAAGAAACAGGCACGTATGTAGAATTAAAGACCCAGATGCCTGCGAAAGCAGAATTGATCATGCCGGATGGGAAAGAGTTTCCGGGGCGGATCGCACAGATCAATGAAAAGATCATCCAGATCATCGGGCTGAATGCCGATCAGTTTACCCAGGTTGCCATGCTCGCGCAGGGCGATTTTATGAAATTGCTCCTGGCGTCTTCCAAAGATCGTAAGGAAATTTTTGCGAAAATCTTCGATACAAAGATTTATGCTTATATTCAGGAAGAGTTAAAGCAGAGATCTGCCATGAAAGCAAAAGAGTTGTATGGAAATAGGAAAGATATCGTCCGCGAACTTCAGGAAATCACATTTATGGAAGGAAGTGCATATGAAGCAGAATGGAATTCTGAACGTTATTTCAATGATGCTGGTGAGCATTTCAGTGAATCTGATCCGGACGGAATACTGGATCTGATCGAAAATATGATAGAAGAAGCGAAAGAAAAGGAAGAGATGCTGGATCAAAAACGGAAATACTATGATAAAAAGCTGTCAGATGTTCATATTATTTTGGAAAATGCGGCTTTGATGAACCGACAGTTTGATCGGCTGGAGGAGCAAAGACAACATCAAAAAGAACTTGCTGTCCGGGCAGAAGAGATGGCATGTTTGGGGAGAAAGATTGAAACATTACAGAGAGCGGAAAAGGTACTGCCATTTTATGAACAGCTGGAAGAACAAAGAAAGAAAGCCAAAGAAAGCAGACTGCAGGCGGAACTGTTGAAAAAAAGGATTGAAGAGGAAGAAAAGAATCTTTTCGAGTTAAAGCAGCGTCTGGAACAGGCAAAACACCATTATGAAAAAGAGGCTCCTAAGCTTCAGATTCAGATCAGTCAGATCGAAAAGAGTCTGGATCAGTACGATGCCTTTGACAAAGTGTTAAAGGATCGAAAAAATACAGAGAAAAAGGTGTTGCACGCGCAGCAGCAGATCCGCAGGCTGGAAGGGCAGATACAGGCATCTGATGAAATGGCGGAGTCACTGTCATCGGAAATTGATGTGCTTAGAAAGAACATTCAGAATACCGATGTACTGGAAATCCGTTTAAGAGAATGGAAGCGATACAGGGAAGATTTGGAAGAAATTGCGGAAGCACTGGAAGAATTTAAGCATACAGAACAGTCTTGCAAGAAGGCAGAGCAAGCTTTAAAGAAAGCAAAACAGGAGGCGGAAACAGCAGAGGAGATTTATGCTCAATATCACGAACGGTTTCTTGCAAATCAGGCCGTCTTGTTACGATCCCAGTTAGAAGTGGGAAAACCGTGTCCGGTCTGTGGAAAAATACATGAAGTTTCGGATGTGATTGTGGAGAGCGATGTAGAAGAGAGCGAATCGATTCGTTCAGAAGTGTTAAAAGAACTCAGTCAAAGGAAAGAAACCGCTGAGCGGAAACGGATGGCAGCACAATCCGAGGCTGATATCATAGATACGAAATTGAAACATCAATTATCCGAAGGACAGAAAAAACTGAAAAAAGTCTTTGGAGAAGAGCTTCTGTTTGAGGCAGCGCTGGCGCCTCGTATCGCCGAGGAAAGCGCACAGAGCCAAAAAAAGATGGCAGATCTTCAAAAACAGATTCGGGAAGCAGTACAGATGAAAAATGATCTGGAAGCAAAAGAAGTTTTACTGGAACAGCAGAAAAGAGAAAAGACGGAAAGTGAAAATCATCTGAAACAGATTCGGGAGCAGGGAGAATCTGAGAACAGGCAGCTGGGAATTTATGATACGCAGATGACAATGTTAAAGGCACAGCTTTCGTTTACGACGAAGCGGAAAGCGCAGCAAGCGTTAGGAACGCTGCGGGAAGAGCTGAAAAAACGGTATCATGAGCAGCAGGAAGCGGAACGGAATTATTCTGCCTTAAGTACGGCTTATGCAGCGGATCAGGGTGAGTTAAAAAAGACAAGCCGGGATGAGACAAAAGCCGGTGTGGAACTGAAAAAAGCGGATGATGCATTTTCTGCACAGTTGAACAAATATGAATTTCAGGATCGAACAGAGTGGGAGAAGTTCTGCCCGGAAATTGAACAAAGAAATGAATATATGGAGCGAAAGCAGACATATGAACAAGACGTCCGTGAAACGGGGATCATTATCCGGGAGTTGGAAATTTCCGTGAAAGGGAAAGAACGGATTGACATTTCCAAATATGAGGCGGAGCAGCAGGTGTTATTGGAGAAAAGGCAGAAAACAGAAGAGGCATATGGAGATCTTCGCCTGATGGTTCAAAATGATCAAAGAGCCTATGAGAAGGTGAAAGCGCTGTATACAAAACGGGTCGAAATGCAGGAGCAGATGACGCTGCTAGCGGATCTGAGTGATACGGCAAATGGAAAGATCATTGGGAAACAGCGCATCAATTTCCAGACATATATGCAGAGGCGTTTTTTTAAGAATATCATTTATTTTGCAAATAAGCGTCTGAAGATCATGTCCGGAGATCAGTTTATTTTACAGTGCCGGGAACTGGAAAATCTGGGAAGCGGAAATGCGGAAGTCGGCCTAGATCTGGACGTTTATAGTCTGGTCAACCAGCAGAGCAGGGATGTAAAAACGCTGTCCGGTGGAGAATCTTTTATCGCAGCACTTTCGATGGCGCTTGGAATGGCGGATATGATCCAAAACAGCAGTGGCAACATCCACATTGAAACGATGTTTATTGACGAAGGATTCGGATCTCTGAGTGAAGAGACGCGGAATCAGGCAATTCAGATTTTAAATGAGTTATCAGAAGGAAAGCGCCTTGTCGGGATCATTTCACATGTCAGCGAGCTGAAACAGCAGGTAGAGCGCCAGCTGATCATTCAAAAAACCGAAAAAGGAAGCAGGCATCATTGGAAAAATGTATAACAAATTAACATTTGGAGGAAGAAGATGGGAAATCATACAATTGTAACATTAAAAAAAGGCGAAGGCCGGACGATCAAAGCAGGCGGACTTTGGATTTTTGATAATGAGATTGAATCGATCATGGGACGTTTTAAAAATGGGGATATCGTGACTGTCCACGATTTTGATGGTTATCCGATGGGGCGTGGCTATATTAATCAGAATTCAAAAATCCGTATTCGGTTAATGACCCGCAACGTGCATCAGGAAATTGACCGCGATTTTTTGACTATGCGGTTACAGAATGCCTGGGACTATCGAAAGAAAACGGTAGATACGGACAGTTGCAGAATCGTATTTGGAGATGCGGATTTTTTGCCGGGTCTGGTGATCGACAAATTTTCCGATGTCCTCGTTGTACAGTCTTTGGCTCTTGGGATTGACCGCTTTAAAGAGCAGATCGTGGAAATCCTGAAAGAGATTTTAAAAGCAGACGGCATTTGGATCCGTGGAGTTTACGAACGAAGCGACGCGAAAGAACGAAAAAAAGAAGGGATGGAACGGATCAAAGGCTTTATCGGAGACGAATTCGATACGAAAGTTCCGATCGTGGAAAATGGAGTCAAATACATCGTAGATGTCAAAGACGGACAGAAAACAGGATTTTTCCTTGATCAGAAATATAACCGGCTTGCAATGCAGAAACTCTGTAAAGATGCCAAAGTGCTGGATTGCTTTACACATACCGGATCGTTTGCCTTAAATGCCGGAATTGCGGGAGCAAAGAGTGTGCTTGGCGTAGATGCGTCAGAGTTTGCGGTTGCACAGGCATCGCAGAATGCTGAACTGAACGATTTATCCGATAGAGTACGGTTTGAATGTCATGATGTATTTGAATTGCTACCGGAATTGGAAAAAAGTGGGGAAACATACGATGTTGTTATCCTGGATCCGCCTGCATTTACAAAATCCCGTAATACGATGAAAAATGCGATGAAAGGCTATCGAGAGATCAATATGCGCGGACTGAAACTTGTCAAAGATGGTGGATATCTTGCTACATGTTCCTGTTCGCATTTTATGGATTATGAAAATTTTACAAAAGTGATCGGACAGGCTGCCAGAAGTGCACATAAACGCCTCAGACAGGTGGAATTTCGTACCCAGTCCCCGGATCATCCGATTTTGTGGGCTGCGGATGAGAGTTATTATCTGAAGTTTTACATTTTTCAGGTGTGTGAGGAAAAGTAGGAATGAAAACGGTTGTATTACAGGATGTATCAAAGACATATCCCGGAGGAAAAGAAGCGGTAAAAGGGATTAGTCTGTCACTAAATGAAGGAGAGGTATTTGGATTTTTAGGTCCCAATGGATCCGGCAAAACGACAACAATAAAAATGTTAAATGGCGTATTGACGCCATCGGCGGGGCAATGTCGTGTGATGGGACTGGATTCTGTGAAGTGCCCGGAAAAAGTACATGCTATTTCCGGAGTTCTCACAGAACATGCGCAAATGTATGATGGGATGACGGGATTTCAAAATCTGATTTTTTATGCAGGGATTTTTGGCATTTTAGAACAGGAAGCAAAAAATCGAGCAAAGTTTTTGCTTGAGAAATTGGAATTAGAGGAAGCCGCAGATCAGAAACTGACAGCATATTCTACCGGAATGCGGCAGAAACTTTCTCTTGCACGGGCAATGATCCATCATCCGAAAGTACTGTTTTTAGATGAACCGACGTCAGGGCTGGATCCGGAAAGTGCTCAAAATGTGAATAAACTGATCAAGGAGATTGCAGGGAAACAGGGAGTTACCGTATTTCTCTGTACGCATCAGCTCAGGTATGCACAGGAAATCTGTACAAGATATGGTTTGATCAGCAAAGGCGAGCTTCTTGCGGCTGGGACTTTGGACGAACTCAGAAAAAGAGTCGATACAGGAACAGAACTTCGAATACGGACGGAAAAGTGGCTGTGCACAAAAATAAACTCCGAGAAAGAAATTCCGGCTATTATTCGAAATATGGTTAATGAGGGAAAAGATATTTATGAGGTGG
>DVKZ01000128.1 GCA_018715775.1 Candidatus Fimousia stercorigallinarum
TCTGTTCGCTTTTCTTGTCAATATCGCGCAGATAATACAAATACAGGGACGCGTTATTATATAAGATCTGATAGACAAACCGGGTTTTTTTATATGTACAAAAATCTACAACTCGACCATCCATAAATTGTTCGAGTATCTGGGTTTCCCGCAGGCAAACGGTAATGATTACTTTTTCTGCTAATATGATGCCAAGCGGGATCGTCTCATACCAGTCTTTATCATTTCTGCGCTCAATGACCGGAATATCGACCAGGATCAGTGTATAGCCTTCTTCCTTTTCCAGACGAGAACGTTCTTCTTCATCAAGAGGTGCTTTCAGATCATCGATATCGATATCCAATTCCTTTGAAACTTTCAAAATCTCGGTTGCGGACGGAGCTGTCATCGCGACCCATGATTCACGCTCTATGCTGTCAATTTGTTCTGTAATTCCTGTATCTTCATGAGTTTTAAATATTTTAATCATGACAAACTCCTTTCTCTCCGCGGTCTTCACGAAATTTATGCATAGAAAAAACGCCAATATGGCATATATGTTCATTATATCGTAGCTATTGGCGTCTGTAAACTAAAGAATTTATTCTTTTCTCTTCTTATCATTCTGCTTTTCTATCAAATAATTGCCCAAAACGGACATAAGTTCCTGATTCTCTCTATTCAAGCTGTAATACATTTCTATCCACTTTTTCAATTCCGGATCTTTATCGTTTTCGATTATTTCACTATGTCTGTCATCCGTTACCCCTAATAAATATGCCATGGATACATGGAAATATTTTGATAAACGCAAAATAATATCTTCCGTCAAAAGTGACGTTCCATTCTCCACTTTGCTGACATATTGCTGTGATACGTGAATATCCATAGATAATTTCTGTTGTGTCAATCCCTTTTCAATTCGAAGACTTTTTACCCGGTTCATTTTATCACCTCTTGACACCATTGTAACTTTTTTATCTTTTCGTGGTACTATTTATATAGTTCGCTGTACTTCATATGTGGTTATCTTGTTTTTATCTCTCAAGAAAAACAAGAAGGAAGAAAATATAAATTGCATTTTTTATGTAAATAGATTACAATGTTTTTATAAAAATACGAGGAAGGTGAAAAGGTGAAAAAATTAGTAAAAGTATTGGCGGTCATCGCTTCTATTTCCGGAGTTTGTTTTATTTTTAAGGATACGATCAAAGATGCTGTTACCGCTGTAAAAGAAAAGTTTTCTGATCCTGATTTTGATGATTTCGACGATGATGATGATTTTGATGAAAAAGAGATTTTCGGAAAACCATCCGATCGTGAATATGTAGATATCACCATCACAGATGACGATGATGATGAAGAACTGGAAGACGAAGACGAAACAGAAGAAGAGGACGAAGACGAAGCAAACAAAGAGTAAAAAGCAGAGGGCACCGCAAGATCATCCGATCAAAGGATAATGGAGCGATGTCCTCACTTTTTTATTATTTTTCTGATTTATAAGAAAGAATGATCCATGCTGTCAGCAGCGGCAATAATCCGGCAAAAGCAGCATATCTTCCCCACTGATATACAGAAATACAGCCCAAAAAAGCTCCTATTAAAAAGGAGACAACCGTAGTCGTATACAAGCAGGCTTTTTCTTTTTCCTTCGGATCATGTTCAAAGAAAAACCGAGTCCATCCAAGTACCGATTGTTTAAAATTATTGGTCATAAATACGCTTGCACTGTTATATCCTTTCGATCCGGAATACGTTCCCCATTGAAAACTCATAATTGCAAAAATGGGATATAGCGCCAACACCGGATCCGCAGATAGCGGTATAAATGCAGCAATACAAAGTCCGATAGCTTCTACGATCAACACAAGCTTCTTCATATTTGTTTTTGAATAATTGGTCAGTATGTAAGAAATGATCAGGGAAACTGCATAAACAACGGCTGCCCCAATCCGGATACCCACTTCTGCGAAATTTTTTTCTGAAAGTGAGATCATTGTTTCCAGAAAATTTCCCGTCTGAGCAGAACCAAAATTTCCGCCTCGAAGCAAAAGGGTATAGGTTCCTAAAAATCCTCCGAGCAGAGACATATTATAATGCAGAGCAGTATCCCTTTCCTTTTGTATAAATATTTTCATTTTTTTGCCTATCTAGCATTTTTCAGCATATGTTTCAGATCATCCACCGTAAACGTGTAATGTGTATTACAAAAATGGCAGTTGACTTCTATCGGCTTTCCATCATCGATCATAGACTGCAGTTCTTTTTCACCGACGCTGATCACCGCTTTTTCTACCCGTTCTTTGCTGCAGTTGCAATAAAATTTTGTCGGAACTTTATCATAAATCGTCATTCCCAAATCCCCCAGAAGATCTTCCATAATGTCTTCCGGCATTTTCCCATGGTCCAGATTATTCGTCACAGATGTAAACTGTGCGATCTTTGTTTCCAGAGCCGCGATCACTTCTTCCGATGCATATGGCATCAGCTGAATCACAAAACCACCGGCATGTTTTACTGTATTATTTTTTTCCATTAAAACGCCGAGTGCAACCGAAGAAGGGATCTGTTCGCTGACAGCAAAATAGTAAGTCAGATCTTCCGCAATCTCTCCGGACACCAGATCTGTTTTTCCAACATACGGATCTTTTAAACCGATATCCTTGATCACATTAATATAACCATGTCCCAGGGCTCCACCGACATCCAGTTTGCCATCCTCACGGATCGGAAGCATTACTTCCGGATGGTGGACATATCCTTTTACATTCGCGTGAGAGTCTGCTGTCACCAAAAGACCGCCGATCGGACCATCACACTCTACCTTTAACGTCAGCATATCGCTATCATTTTTGCACATACTTCCCATCATTGCGCCTGCAGTCAGAAGCCTCCCAAGTGCTGCGGTAGCAACCGGACTGGTATTATGTGCCTTTCTCGCTGTTTCTACTACTTCTCTTGTATATGCTGCAAAAAACCGCACCTGATTATCTGCAGCGGTTCCTCTAATAATGTAATCTTCCATCTCAAATTCGTTCCACCTTTCCTTTTTCTCTCGCAATAAAATACAGACGCTCACTGTTTTCTCTTGGCGGATCTTTTGTAAATGCGTCGTAGACACCAACAAATTCCAAACCGCCATCCTCTATCGCTTCTTTTATCTGTTCTATCTCATAGGCTTTTTGATAGTGAGTTTCCGTAAATTTGTCGTATCTGCCATCATCTCCCTGAAGAAACAGATGCAGAGAATATTCATTGATCCGTTCTTCTTCGTAAAAATAATTATCCCAGATAAAACTCATTCCATCCCGATCTTCTGCGATCGTATTATCCGCCAGTATTGTTTCATACTTATATGGCGTATTCATATCAAAGATAAAAATCCCGCCCGGATCCAGATAATTATTGACCAGACGCATAACCTTTGTCAAGTCCTCTTTCTCCAGAATATAATTCATACTGTCACAGATGCTGACAATGCCACGCACGGTTCCATATAATTCAAACTCTCTCATATCCTGAAAAAGATATAAGATATCTTCATGTTTCCCAATGGATTTTTCTTTTGCGATTTCCAGCATTTCGATCGAATTATCGATCCCGATCATATCATAACCGGCATCTGCCAGTTTTTCTGTCAGACTGCCCGTTCCACAACCAAGATCCAGGATCAGGCCGTCGTATATCCCATCTTCACGGAGCAACCCGATCACATATTCCGCCCACTGTTCATATGGAATATTATCCATAAAATCATCATAGACTTTTGCAAATGTCTCATAACTTCCCATAAATCTTTCTCTCTTTCTATAAAAGTGGTGCGGACACACGCAAAATACTTTGAGCGATCCGCAGTAAAAATGGTTTTGTACTTTCTTCCAGTGTGATCTGATGACATTCTTTCAGGGTTTCCATATAATCCTGATAAAGTACATCGACCGCTTCCGTATGAGAGAAAAAGACGCCGCATTCAAAATGCAGATAGAAACTACGATAATCCCAATTCACTGTTCCGACCGATGCCATCTTGCCGTCGCAAACAACGTTTTTCGCATGAATAAATCCCGGCGTATACGAATAAATCTTAATTCCTGCTAAAATCAACTGGCGAAAATACGATTCTGTTACAAGATAGATCGCTTTTTTGTCCGGAATCCCGGGAGTGATAATCCGGACATCAACCCCTCGTTTCGCTGCCAGACAAAGTGCCGTGATCAGTTCATTATCCAAAATAAGATATGGCGTTGTAATATAGAGGTATCTCACGGCGCATCCGATCATATTCAGATAAATATTTTTCCCGACTGTTTCCGAATCGAGAGGCGTATCCGAATACGGCTGGATAAAACCGAGACTGCCTCCGCTATGTCCAAGCAATTCTGTTGGATAATACTTTTGATAATCTTCTTTTATTCCACGCAGCGGATTCCAAAGACTTAAAAACATCACAGTCATATTCCAAACCGCTTCTCCACGGATCATAACGCCACTGTCTTTCCAATACCCGAAGCGTTCTTCCCGATTGATATACTCGTCTGCAAGATTAAAACCACCTGTAAATGCCGTATTCCCGTCAATAATCAAAATCTTTCTGTGATCTCTGTTGTTCCATGCCGTTGATACGATCGGAATAAACGTGTTAAATGGCATACACGCAATACCGCACGCCTCCATCTTTTCACAGAAATCTTTTTCCAGTTCCGAGATACAGCCGACATCATCAAACATAAAGCGTACCTGCACACCCTGTCTTACCTTTTCTTTCAGTATCTCGATGATCTCATCGAGCATTGTTCCTTCTTTAACGATAAAGTACTCCATAAAAATAAAACGCTTCGCACGTCTTAACTCTTCCAACACTTTCTCATAACAGGATTCCCCATTTGAGAAATACATGATATCCGAGTTTCCATAGACTGGGAATTTCGCATAATCCACGATGTAACGGCTCTGTGTTGCCGCAGACAGATCTTTAATTTCCAGTTCCTTTAACACTTCCTCATCCTGTTTCAGGAAATGCTCTGTTTCTTTCATTTCCTGATCCAGCAATTTACGCAGATGCCGGGCAGGGCGTTTATTTCCCACATAAAGATACATCGCGCCTCCCAAAATTGGAAAGAGCAGGATAAAAATGATCCATGCCAATTTATACGACGGATTATCATCTTTATTAATAATGTATACAAGCGCTAACAGACTAATGACATTTAAAACAATCGATATTTGCTCTGAATGCGTGCCAAGCGAAAACAAAAAATAAACAATCCAATAAATCTGAATTCCTAAAAGAATCGTTCCAATTGCCAGTCTTCCGAATAATAGTTTTACGATTTTTTTCATGGAAATTTCCTTTCTCTTGTGTATCAATATATAGTACTTTATACTATAGTTCTATAATCTTAACATAAACGCCGCTGGAATTCCAGCGGCGCCTGTTAGTACTTTATTTTTTCTTTTCTCTTTTTCTTTTTGTCATTAATCCACCGATTCGGCCCGTATCTTTTGCAGACAGGGATTTCCATCCTTCCTTTTGTACTTTATCGGCCAGCCCCAACTCTTCTGCAATTTCATACTTTAGTATTTCATCTTCTGTGAGAGGTTTTGGAGTCTTTCGCATATGCATTTCCCCTTTCATCAGCTGATGATATTATTATGAGCAAAAAGAGAAGATCTATTCTTTTTATAAAAAAATATTTTTTCGCAGCGTTAGAGAAGTAATATACATCTCTTTGACCCGTTTTCCTGTCATCTGCTCCAGCGCCTGCCGATAAGACAGCATCTGAGTCCGGTAATGATCGATCAGTTTCTGCTCTTCTCCCCGCCGGACACGGTCTGTCTTATAGTCCACAAGCACAATCTCCCCCTCTTCAATAAAATAAAGGTCGATAATTCCCTGAACCACTGCCAGTTCTTTACTCTGCGAATCTTCTTCCAACTGATTCAAGGCAAGTCCGAGTGTAAACTGTTTTTCTTTATAAACATTCCCATTCCTGGCAGCCTTTTGCACTCGCTTTCCGACTCTGGAACGCAAAAACCACAAAATCTGTTTTTCAGAAATCACCTTTTCACAGTTTGCCTCTATTTTCCCCTGTTCTATCCACAAGCAGATATCCTCTTTCAGCGTCTCTTCCGTATAATCCTTTGTAAAATCGATCAATTCCATGCACTTATGAACTGCCAGGCCGCGGCTGACCGGAGAAACCGTCTTTTCATCCTGCATAAACAACGGCATGAGTGCCTGTTCCTCCGTTTCTTTTTCCAGGGATGAAGCCGTTTCGTCTTCTTCAAAAACTTGCTGACTCCTCTGTTTCAATTCTGAAACGGAATACTTAATCTTCCGACCACATTCCGATACATACGGATACTGCCATGCCACTTCTTCTTTTAGTTTTTGCAGCATTGGTATATCTTCGCATTCCATAATCTCACGAAAAAGTTCCTCTCTCTTTTGTCCGGATGTTTCTTCTTTTTCCATGATCCATTTTTTCAGCGTTTCCAGTGACGTTACTCGGATCTTTAGTTCCGACGCATCGACCGGATCGTAGGATACCCTTTCTGACGGAAAGTAACTCTGATACAGCATTTCCATGGACGGATGATAGGCAAACGCCATCAAAAGCCAGTCCATATACGAACCCGCCGACTTAATATCAAAATAACTGCACTGTCTGCTTTTCCGTTTCCGATGATTTTTTTCCAGACGGGAAGCGAGTTTTTTTACGGTTCCGGTCATAATAAGCTTATCTTTGGCTCTCGTCATCGCGACATATAAAATCCGCATTTCCTCACTCAGGATCTCTTCCTGTATTTTTAACGCGATCATCTTCTTTTGCAGTGTCGGATGCTTTTCTCTCGTTTCCAGAGAAACGGCATCCGGTCCGAAATGATATTTGCCATGCATTAAAATCGCATTATGGCTGTCCATCATGTTAAACGATTTTGCAGTTCCTGCAAGCACAACAATTGGATATTCCAGGCCTTTGCTTTTATGGATGCTCATGATCCGGACAAGATTCTCGTGTTCCCCCTGGACATTGGCTTCGCCGTAATCAATATCATATTCTTTTAACTGCTCCATGTAGCGGACAAAATAAAACAATCCTTTATAACTTCCGGTTTCAAACTGCTTTGCTTTCTGGATCAACATACGGACATTAGCCTGACGACGTTCTCCAGACGGCATGGCTCCGATCAGATGATAATAACCGGTCCATTCCAATATAACCCAGATCAGATCCGGAATGGAAAGATATTGTTTCTTTATCCGAAATTCTTCCAAAAACGCTTCTGCTTTTTTCAGTTTCCAAAGAATCTCCTTCTGATCCCCATATTCCAGATAATACCGCATATGTTCCGCCATCGTACTTTTTTGCCCCGGTTCCAATATTTTTAAGCTCGTCATCCATACCATATCTTCTCCGGTCAACCCGATAAACGGCGCCCGCAAAAACGCGGCAAAGGGGATATCCTGCTGTTCATTATCCAAAACCTTCAAAATACTCATGACCGTCTGTACTTCAATCGTAGAAAAGGATCCTTTCCGACTCTCACAAAATGCCGGAATTCCCATATGATCCAGCTGTTCCTGTATCGTCTCTCCCCAGCCGCTGACTGTACGAAGCAAAATGACAATATCCCGGTACTCTGCCTTTCGAAGCCCTTTTGTCCCATCCTCTTTTATATAAGTAACAAGCTGCGGACAATCTCCCGAAACCATTTCGCGGATCCGCTGCCCGATCAAAACAGCTTCCGCTTCGATATCCGTTAACGTCGATGCGCCGTCATCCAAGTTCAGAAGATGAAATTCTGCAGCAGCGTCCATCTTCTCCGTCGGGAATTCCATTGTCGGAAACAGCGCCGCATGATCATCATATTCGATATTTCCAAGCTGCTTTGTCATAATGTGATAAAATACGTAGTTTGCCGCATTCAATACCTCTTTGCGGCTTCGGAAATTATTTTGAAGCTCGATCAATTTATGTTCTTCCGACTCCTCTTTGTAATGATCATACCGGTTGATAAAGAGTTCCGGTTTGGCCTGCCGGAAGCCGTAAATACTCTGTTTCACATCCCCAACGGTAAATAGATTGTGTTTTCCGATCGAATCACCGGAAATCAATCGGATGATCTCCTCCTGAATATCATTCGTATCCTGATATTCGTCAACATATATCTCCGCATATTCCCTTTTCTTTTCCATCGCCGTTTTAGAAGGAAGCGGCCTTCCTTTTTCATCATAGGCGTCCGTAAGGATTTTTAAAGCGTATTGTTCTAAATCGGAAAAATCCACCAGATTCTTTTCCTTTTTTTTCTCATGAACAAGTTCCATGAAACGAAGCGTCAGATGAACAAATGCCCGCATCGTCTTCTGACACTGTTTTGATTCCCGGATCACGCTCTGTTTGTCACGTGGCAATTTTCGTTCGAGCAAACGATCGATCATCTCCTGCGCCGTCTTTCGAAGATCCATCATCTGCGCGATCTTTTCTTTATCATGCTGCTTTCCCGCTCTCCCCCGGATCGCTGTTTTTTTCCAATGCGAAGCCGCTTCCATATACTCAATCATCGTCCCGGCATCCGAAAAATACTGAATCCGTTCATATTCTTCTTCGACCGCCTTTCGATGGTTCTCCGTAATTCCCGGATCCTGCGCCATTTCAAAAATCTGCTCATAACAATCCAGGATTTCCCTGACATCATATGAAATTTCTTTTTCCAGCTGCTTTACCCATTCCTGTTCAAACAACAGATCCGGATCACCGGCAAATGCACCCGCAGCATCTTCCAGCCATTGTTCCGGGCGTGCTCCGCTCCTGGCAAACGTATAAGCCTGTAAGATCAGCTCTTCAATTTTTTTATCATTTTTCCCTGTCGAAAAGCTTTCCAGAAAGTCAACAAAGTCTTCCTGTTCCCCTTCATAGGCTTCCTCCATCACTTCGGCCAACGCATCCTGGTGGAGCAATCCGATCTCTCCTTCCTCGCCGATTCGAAATCCGGGATCAAGGTCCACTTCCATAAAATGTTCCCGGATCAGGTTCAGGCAGAAACTGTGGATCGTTGTGATCTGGGCCTTCTGGATCCGTGCGATCTGTCTTAACAGATGCTGGTTATCCGGATCATCCTGCACCTTCTTTTCCAACGCATTCATAATCCGTTCTTTCATTTCTGAAGCCGCCGCATTCGTAAAAGTGACCACGAGGAGCCGGTCGATATCAACCGGATGTTTTTCGTCCGAAACAAGCTCTATGATCCTCTCTACCATTACCGCTGTCTTTCCGGAACCGGCTGCCGCTGAAACTAGCAGATTCTTTCCTCTGGAATCAATCACATTCTGTTGTGCCTTCGTCCATGCCATCGTCCCCGTCTCCTTTCCACATTTCTAACAACTCTTTTTCCTTTTTCTCTGCCAAATCCCGATAAACATCCAGGCGACTGTCAAAATGACAGATTTCCCGGTATTCACAGTAATCGCAGGCTGTCTCTTTTTTTCTCCGGTAAGGATGGATCGAAATTTTTCCTCCTACCATCTCATTGCCTGCTTCCAGCATCTTTTTCACCGCAAATTCCCGGATATGTTCAAACGTCTGCGTATCCATGATCTTCGAATACGCGCTGTATCCTTTTTTTGTTCTCGAAACTGGTATCGACCGGCATTTTGCCGGAAGATCCCGCTCCATATGATCAATAATGTGGTAATCGCTGTTTACATACCCGTCCATTTGAAGCTTTTTTAAGATCCGTTCTTCCACATCCGTTTCCGGATCCTGATCGACCAGCGGGTCTTTTAACGAATAATAAAAGATGCCAGCCGGAATAACCGGTTTCCCGACGGATTTTTTTTCTTCAATTTCCAGCACAGCATTCATATACAATACCAGCTGCAGCTGAAGTCCGTAATAAAGATTCATCAAGTCAAATTTCGCATATCCTGATTTATAATCAATGACTTTCAGATAAATGCCATCCTCATCTTCATAGCGATCCACGCGGTCGATCTTTCCATTTAATTTCATCTTGATCCCGTGGTCCAGTTCCAGATTCGCAGATTTCAAATCACTATAAGAAGAGAAGGAAATTTCGAATGCATATGGTTTAAAATCACTGTTTTCCAAATGCCGGATCAGCGCCCACAATGTCCTTCTCGTCAGCCTCTTGATGATCTTGGCAACGTACTGATTCCGTCGACTACTGTTTAGGAGATCTTCGTTCCATTCACTGAGTGCTCTGTTCACGGCCTCTTCCGTAAGGATTTCCTGTTCTCTGTCATCGATTCCCTTCCAGTCATCGTACGTGACCTGGATCTTCTTTGAGATCAGTTCCAGAGCACGGTGAAAGACATTGCCTAGATCCACAGAGCCGATCTTGAATTCTCTGCGCGGATATAATTTCAAACCATAACGCAGAAAATGTGCATAGGCGCAGGCCTCAAACTGTTCCAGCCGGCTGATGCTGTTTTGAAGGATTTCCCCATATACTTCTTTTGCCGCTTCTGACGTCAGATAATTCTCATGATTTTCATAGCAGGCTGCTTTCAGAAAACTGCGGATCTGCTCCTCTTCAAGCAATGTCTTTCCGATCCCCTTCCATTCCTGCTGACCACCATCTTCCATCTCTTTTCGAAGTCCTTCCACAAACCGGTGTGTCCCATATTCTTTCGTATAAATACCGGACATTTCAAAGCTCGTCAGCTTTAATTGGGGCAGCACCTTCTGGATCCGCTGTATAAAGTAAGAAGGACGCATCGAACTTCCGTCATTGCCGACCGTAGCATACGACAAATACAGATGATCTGTCGGCTTTGATATAGCCAGGTATAGATAAAACTGCTCCGCATAGGCAGACTGAATGACCGTTTCCGCCAGAGAAAGGCCCTTCTCTTCCAGCAACTCTCTCTCATGATCGTTCAAGACTCCGCTTCCATCAGGGACATTTGGGATAAATGTCTCATTCATCCCTGCAAAAAAAAGGACTTTGATCCGATTTAACCGCGTTCTTGTCAAATCACCGACAACGACCTGATCGATTCCAGGCGGAATGACTCCGATCGACATTTCTTCCAGCCCGGAGTCCAGAATCTGCAATACCTGCGAAGCACTCATCTTCTCCGCTCCAAGAATATTGACCATCTTATCCATCAGTCCGATCATATATGGGTATATCTGGGCATATGTCTTTTCCATCACATAATCTTTCTTATCTTCAAAATTCCGGCGCAGCGCTTCCATCTGTTCTTCCATCCTCTGATTTCTCAAAAAGGAATAAAGAATCTCCATATGATCCCGAACCGTATTATCTTTTTCCTGACATTTTGAATAAAATTCAAACACTTCGTCCAGGAATTGTTCCCGGCTCTCATTGATCTCTTTCAGATCTTCTTCTGTCAGATCCGGCCCCGGAACGACAAATTCTGTCGTCCACTGCTTCTTCCCGCGGATTCCATGCGCGATAACATAATTTTCCAGTTTATCAATCTGTTCTAAACTCAGATGGCTCATTCCCGCCTTTAAATAGCGAAAAACACTCGGATAGGAAAAATTCTCTTGAACAATCTGATAGATTCCACGGACGGTTTCCACACAGGGATTATTCAACATGCTCTTTTTATGATCAATAAAATACGGGATATGAAATTCTGCAAAGCAATGCTCAAAATGCATCCGATAATGATCCATATCTCCGGCGATCACAGCCAGATCCCGGTAACGATACCCCTTTTCCCGCACATAATATTCTATTTTTTCACAAATCCGGTACACTTCTTCTAATGCATCTTTTTGTGTAAAAAGCGTGATATGCTCGATATCTTTCTCATAAACTTTCACCGGATAGCGGAAGATCCCGGCCTCTAATGCCGCAAGATCAGCGGCTTCTTTCAACCTGTATGGAACCGTATCTTCCAACAGGATCGAGGGTAGTACCTGAATGCCCTGTTCTTTGGCGATCTCTTTTAACTGCCAGATCATCTTCGATGACATCGAAAACAATTCGTATTCCCGGACAAACTGCCTTTTCTCAATCCAGCTGTCTGCCGTAACCGAGATCACGATCTTTTTTGCATATTGAAGCAGCGTCCCGATCAATTGATTCTGCACCGGAGTAAACCCGGTAAATCCATCAAGATAGATTACGCTGTCACGTATCTTTTTCGAATTTCCCACTTTTGCGCTCAGTTCCTCCAGGATCTGTTCGGCAACGATAAAATGCCCTTCCAGATATTCCTGAAATTTTCGTTCAATCAAAGCGAGATCATGCAGCTTATAGTTTAAATTTCCGTCTTCACCGCTCTGCAGTGCATCGAGAGCATCCGGTTTTACCTGATACTGGTACAGCTCGGAGATCATCGATTTCATATTTTCCACAAATCCCGGTTTTTGTATGCTGCTGCCAAATATTTTTAACTGATTTTTCTCTTCTTCTAAAATTTTACGCAGGACCATCCGCTTTCCCATATCTTCCAATACAGCATCCGGATAGTAAGATAATTCTTCAAATACCCGGTATGCAAGCCTCGGAAAACTGACCACATCGATATTCATCGTTCCGTGGTTCGGATGGATGTCCACAATATCCTTTTGTGTCTGTAACGTATATTGCTCCGGTACGATTAGAAAATAATTCTGATCCTCCTCTTTGATCGATTCTTCAATAAGCATTTGATAGATCGTATGCGTTTTTCCGCTTCCGCTCCGCCCGATCAAAAACTGCAATGACATTCATCCACCTTCTTTCCTGAAAACTGCTTTTATCATAACATAAATTGCACAGGTTCTAAAATTATTTTTACATCATATACTAAATGTAGAAACTATCAGGAGGATATTATGAGTTCTAATACAAAAGTTGTTGTTTTTAAAGCAAAAGAGCTGCTGTACACCGGCATTTTCTTATTGCTGGGCATTATACTGATCTTATTACTTATTTTTATGTTTCTTCCGAAAGATAACGAGAAGGAACCGGCAGTCAGTACCGAAACGGACGCCGTATACGTACCCGGCGTTTATACGTCTTCCGTGCAGCTGGGAGAAAACACCCTGGACGTTCAGGTAACAGTTGACAGCCAAAATATAAAATCTGTGAACATTGAGCAGCTAGATGATTCTGTGAAAACAATGTATCCATTGATTGAACCATCCATAGCCTCCATTAATGAACAGCTTTCAAAAATTTCATCCATCGATGAACTGACATTTGAAGATGAAAGCCAGTATACAAATACGATTTTAAAACAGGCGATCAAAAATGCCCTGAAAAAAGCGGAACCCTGATCTCAGGATTCCGCTTTTTTTAATAAATAAAACAAAGCTCTGTACATGTTTCTATTGCTGATTCTGTGTATCATTGTCATTGGTACGATCGGTTGCCGTATCCGAACGATCGGTACTGTCCGTACCATCTGTCAGATCTTCCACTCCGTCTTCGACACCATCGATTGTATCGTCAACCGCATCTCCGGCATCATCCACACCTTCTTCTATATCATCACCTAAATTATCTCCATTCTTATCCGCAGTCGTCTTTGTTTCATCTGCTGCATTTCCATTTGACATATTGCCGCATCCGACTGCCGTCATGGAGAGTGCCATGACCAAGGACAGACAGATCATCCATTTTTTTAATGTTTTCATAGTATATCTCCTTTTTCAATTTTTCATGATTAGTATTGCCGAAAAAGAAGATATTATCCAGATTCCAGATTTTTCAAATTTTAAATTTACGTGAAAACCATTCTTTCTACAGAGGAATATCTACTTCCACCTCTCCGCTGATGATCTGATATGCATCGACGATCATTTGCAAATACTCTTTTTCCGCGATCACAAGTAAAGTATCTCCACTTCGGATAATGGTATCTCCCCGTGGAACGATCTCCATCGGACCGCGCTGAATACCTGCGATCACGCTGTGTTCCGGCCACGGCAGATTGGCTACAGTTTCGTCTCTGGCGATGGATTCCGAACCGACGATAAAGGTCATAACGACTGTACCGTCTTTATCCGGATTATTTTCTGATTTACCGGCTTTCACAATGTTGCGTTCCAAAAGGCTTTCATAAATCGGTTCTACTTTTGTTATATGCGCAACCATATAAGAAGTCAGCGCAACAACTGCAAGTGGAAGCAGATGTTCAAATCCCCCTGTCATCTCCGCGATCAGAATAATGCCCGTGATCGGTGCACGTACGATCGAAGTAAAAAATCCTGCCATGCCAAGGATGATAAAACTTGTCAGATAGATCGTATCCATACCGAATACATCGCATACAAATCCGCCATAAACTGCACCGACATAAGCCCCTGCGATCAACAACGGGAAAAAGATTCCGCCCGGAGCTCCGGATCCAAAACTGACAGCCGAAAAGAGGCTTTTTGCAACGAGAAGCACCACAAGAGTTGTAAGTGCCGGATACTTTCCATAAACCAGTTCAATCATCGCATGTCCCCCAGCCAACACATCCGGCAGCGTATAGGCAAATATCCATGCGAACAAAAACGGGATCATCATGCGGATCTCCGGGCGCAGCTTCTTCAACTTTCCATAAAAGTTCTGCCCTTTTAACAACATGGTACTGTATAAAACTCCGAGCAGCCCAAGAATCATCCCGAACAAAAGGAGCAGGCCATAATAACGCAACGGGATCACATCCGGAATATGAAAATGAAAGACAGGATCAAGTCCAAATGCATTTTTCGACAGAAAATCCGAGGTCACACATCCGGCAAGCACGCAGACGAGCATCGATGCGTTAAAGTTTTTCTGGATTTCTTCCAGCGCGAATACGACCCCTGCGATCGGCGCATTAAATGCGGCTGCCAGACCCGCGCCGGCACCGCACGTGATCATATAGCGTTCTTTTGTCTTGTTCTGTTTTGTAAGTTTTGCAAGTCCTTTGCCGGCCATTGCTCCAAGCTGTACCGACGGTCCTTCCCGGCCAAGCGACAGTCCGCCGATAATACAGAATGTCCCTCCGATCATCTTCGAGATCAGAAGCTTCCACCAGTTTACATCAAAATAGCCCTTGATTTCTCCTTGTACCTGCGGAATCCCGGATCCCGAACACATGCTTTCCCATGCCGTGATCTTTGCAACCAAAAACGCGAGCAGCATCAGACAGAGCAGCCAGATTGCCATATAGAACGGATGTCCATCCGTAAATTCGATCACCCGAAATAAAACCGCCTCGGCAAACTGCAGCATAAACCGATAAAGTACTGTAACAAAGGCTGCCACGATCCCGACAAAAATACCGAAAAAAATCATCTTGACCGGGAGCCATCTGCGCTCCTGTAATGTTTGTAATGAATGGTTCAACTTTTTCACTCCTTTTTTCTCACTTATATTTATTTTAATGGAAAAGACGCGCTTCTACAATAAAAAAGCAGAAAAATTATTCAGAAAAAGCAATCTTGAAACAGTTGACACAAAAATGGTTTTGTGTTAGATTAATTATACAAAAGATTCAAATACGTTGATAAGGAATAGTAAGATTCTTAACGCATTCAGAGAGCTGCTGGCTGGTGTGAAGCAGCTGTAGAGGGAGTCCGAACTCGCCTTGGAGTAGCACGCTGAACATTACAGTAGGCGGAGCCGGCACCTGCCCGTTATCTGACAGGGAGATATAAAACTGCAAAGTTCGTATCGAATTAAGTGCACGCATTCTCATGCGTGAATAAGAGTGGTACCACGGAAGATATTTTATCCTTCGTCTCTTTAAGGTCGCAAGATCGGAGACGGAGTTTTTTTTATTTCATAGACATGTTTATGAAATAATAAACTTATAAAATATAATTGGTTACTAACGAACTACAGTTTATCAGTTTATCAATTTTATTTTAGAAAGGAAATAGGAAAATGAAGAACGCAAGTAAGTATCAACGTCAGTATTTTATGCCACCCGAACCGTGTTTTGACTGGGTAAAAAAAGAATATATTGAAAAACCGCCAATTTGGTGCAGTGTCGATTTAAGAGATGGAAATCAGGCACTCATCATTCCAATGAGTCTGGAAGAAAAACTGGAATTTTTCCAGGTTTTAGTTGATGTTGGATTTAAAGAGATTGAAGTAGGTTTTCCTGCCGCTTCTGAAACAGAATATGAATTTTTACGTGCATTGATCGAACGGAATCTGATCCCGGATGATGTTACGATCCAGGTTTTAACACAGGCACGCGAACACATCATCCGCAAAACATTCGCAGCATTAGATGGATGTAAAAAAGCAGTTGTACACGTATATAACTCCACTTCTAAGGCACAGCGGGAACAAGTATTCCGTAAATCCAAAGAAGAAATCCTGAAAATTGCAACAGACGGAGCCCAGTTATTAAAACAACTGGCAGAAGAAACCAACGGTAATTTCTTATTTGAATATTCTCCGGAAAGCTTTACCGGAACAGAACCGGAGTATGCATTGGAAGTTTGCAACGCTGTCATCGATATCTGGCAGCCGAGACCGGACTGGAAAGTGATCATCAACCTTCCGGTTACAGTAGAACATTCCCTTCCTCATGTTTATGCATCTCAAATTGAATATATGAGCAAACATATGCACAATCGTGAAAACGTGATCTTATCTCTTCATCCGCACAATGACCGTGGATGCGGCGTTGCCGATACTGAACTGGCACTTCTTGCCGGTGCAGACCGCGTGGAAGGTACTTTGTTCGGTAATGGAGAACGTACCGGTAATGTAGATATCGTTACTCTGGCATTAAATATGTTTGTTCACGGTGTGGATCCAAAATTGAATTTTGAAAATATCATGAAAATCCGTGAAGCTTATGAGCGCTTAACCCGCATGAAAGTCGATGACCGTGCGCCATATGCAGGAAAACTCGTATTTGCCGCGTTCTCCGGTTCACATCAAGATGCGATCGCCAAAGGCATGAACTGGATCGATGAAAAGGATCCGGACCACTGGACCGTCCCATATCTTCCAATCGATCCTCATGACGTCGGCCGGGAATACGAAGGCGATGTTATCCGTATTAACAGCCAGTCGGGAAAAGGCGGTGTTGCATACATTCTGGAACACAATTTCGGATACCGGGTTCCAAAAGGCATGCGCGAAGATGTCGGATATACGGTAAAAGGAATTTCCGATGAAAAACATAAAGAATTGCTCCCAGATGAAATTTTAAGTATCTTTACGCAGAAATACGTTAATATTGAAAATCCGATCAAATTGATCGAAGTACATTTCAAACAAACGGCAGATGGAATTGAAACAGAGGTAACGTTAGGCCGCAGCGGTATTATGAAGATTTATCACGGAAAAGGCAATGGCCGTCTGGATGCGATCAGCAATGCTCTGCAAAGACATGGAATTCTTCAATATAAGATCCTTGACTATAAAGAACACTCCCTGACAACCGGTTCTAATTCAAAGGCCTGCGCCTATGTACAGATCCGTATGCCAAACGGTGTGATCGTTTGGGGTTCCGGCATCCACACCGATATCATCGATGCTTCTGCACGTGCATTGTTCAGTGCTGTAAACAGAGCCTTGATGATGCTGGAAAGATAATCATTCTATTTAAAAAGGGGCAGCTACACCAATACGTAGCTGCCCCTTTATTATGAAATCTTCTTTTTCAGGATCATGCTTTCCAAAGTCCATGGAGATTGCAGTATGCATAAACTGCTTCTACTTCATCGCCTTCACACATAGCAAAGCATACTTTTGGTTCATCTCCCGGTTTCAGTAATTTACGCTGATTGCCCTGTTTTGTCTGTAGAGAAACCCATTCAATGTAATGTTCCGGAAGCATTGGATGTGCAGTAGAACCAACCGATACGGTTACTGTTGTTCCATCTACCGTATAAACAGGTACATGTTTTTCTACTGCTGCATCCGTTGTTCCGGGAATGATCTCTGTCATTTTCTGTCCGCAGCACATAACCGGAACTCCCGTATCCTTTACCATAGCAATCATATTTCCGCAGTGTTCACAGATTAAAAATTTTTGTTCCATACTAATGTCCTCCTTGTTATATGATCATTTTATAAAGAAACTTTTTCAAAGTCAGATGCCGGATGCTTACAGAGCGGACAGATAAAATCTGCCGGAAGCTCCTCTCCAACATATTCATAACCACAGATCTTACATCTCCAAACCGTCTTTCCTTCGTTCTTCTTTTCCGGTTTCTGTGGCTGCGGCTTAATATTCTTATGGTAATATTCATAAGTAGCTGACGAAACATCGGTTAATACATCACCATCGGTTACATCTGCAATAAACAGCGTGTGGGTACCAAGATCCATCGTTGAAACCACACTGGCAGAGATATAAGCATTCGTACCGGATGTAACGACCATCGTGCCGTTTGAAGATCTCTTGCATGACGTAAAACCTTCAAATTTGTCTACGTCTCTTCCCGACTGGAATCCAAAATGCTGAAACAGATCAAAATCCGCATCCTGGCTGATAATAGAAACCGTAAATGCAGATGTCTTCATCACCATGTCATGCGTATAATTCGTTTTGTTGACCGCGATCGCGATCCGGTTTGGTTCTGATGTCACCTGTGTTGCCGTATTGATGATACACCCGTTATCTTTTTTACCATCACGGGCAGTCAATACAAACAGACCATAAGATAATTTAAACATTGCTGCCTGATTCATGTATAGTCACCTCCATTTTTTCTTCCCTTTGCTTGATACTAAATCTGTCCTTGCACAGATTTCCGTACAATAAGGTACTTTTAGTATATCACTTTTTCTCAATAATAAACAGAATTAATTATCATATTTTATTTCATTTCTATATCACCTTGAAATGACACAACAAATGATGTATGATAACGATGTTATAAGATTTATGATATGATACAGGAGGAGTAAATATGGAGATCACAAACAGTATCAAATATGTTGGTGTTAATGACCATAAGGTAGATCTTTTTGAAGGACAATACATCGTTCCGAACGGCATGGCATACAATTCTTATGTTATCCTTGATGAAAAGATCGCCGTTATGGATACCGTAGATATTAATTTCAAAGATGAATGGCTTTCCAACATCGCTGAGGTATTAGGTGATAAGAAACCAGATTATCTGATCGTTCAACACATGGAACCGGATCACTCTGCAAACATCAAAAACTTCCTGGATGTCTATCCGGATGCAACCGTTGTTGGGAATGCAAAGACATTTACGATGATGGATCAGTTCTTCCAGCTTGACCCATCTGTAAAACGCCTTGTTGTAAAAAATAACGAAACTTTGACACTTGGTGAGCACGTTCTGACTTTTGTTTTCGCTCCGATGGTTCACTGGCCGGAAGTTATGGTAACCTATGACAGCACAGACAAAGTTCTTTTCTCTGCAGACGGATTTGGTAAATTCGGTGCCTTGGATGTAGAAGAGGACTGGGACTGCGAAGCTCGTCGTTACTACATCGGTATCGTTGGAAAATACGGTGCTCAGGTTCAGAAATTATTAAAAATTGCCGCTACATTGGATATTCAGATCATCTGTCCTCTCCACGGACCGGTTCTTACAGAAAACCTCGGACATTATATTGAAAAATATGATATCTGGTCTTCTTACCGTCCGGAAAATGAAGGTGTCATGATCGCATATACTTCCGTATATGGAAATACAAAGAAAGCTGTAGAACTTTTAGCTGAAAAATTAAAAGAAAACGGATGCCCGAAAGTCGTTGTAGCTGACCTGGCACGTGATGATATGGCAGAATGCGTAGAAGATGCCTTCCGTTATGACAGACTGGTTCTTGCAACAACAACATACAATGGAGATATCTTCCCATTTATGAGAACCTTCATCGAACATCTGACAGAAAGAAGCTATCAGAACCGTACCGTTGCTTTTATTGAAAATGGTACCTGGGCTGCGACCGCAAAACGCATTATGGCCGGCATGCTTGAAAAGAGCAAAAATCTTACATATGCCGATACAACCGTAACGATCAAATCCGCATTAAATGACGAATCCATTGCTGCGATTGATCAGCTTGCTAAAGAACTTTGCAAATAATGTATACTAATAACAGGGAATTGCAAAATTGCAATTCCCTGTTATTATATATGCAAAAACACCTGATATGTGTTTTCACTGATTTTTCTCCCGGTGTCAAAAAACCGCTGCTTTCATCAGTCGAACAAAACGACCTCCCCTTCGATGATGCCGTAATACTTCTTTTGACCTTCCTCCAGCTGTATGGCTCCACAAGAAGCTTCGATCAGCTTTTTCCGAAAAATGCCCATCTTAGAAAGCGGAACGACCATCTGTACAGTTACAGCATCGGTAAAAGCTGTGTCCATGATATGTACATTCTCTGTTGCAGCAATATACTGAATCTTTCCATAAAATGAATAATCACATGTCAATTGTGTTACATATCCCAGCCGCTTTTCTACGAGCACTGCAGCAGCAATCCCCGCCTGTACACTTTTCGTATAAGCACGGACCAGCCCGCCGGTCCCAAGAAGGGTTCCTCCAAAATACCGGATAACAACCGCAACAACATTGTATAAATCTTTCCCGGACAACACTTCCAGCATCGGTTTTCCGGCAGTTCCTCCCGGCTCTCCATCATCACTGCATCGCTCCAGAACATGTTCCGTTCCGATCCGAAATGCATAACAGTGATGTCTGGCATCCCAGTATTTTTTTTTCAGTTTTTCAATATATTCCAGTGCTTCCGCTTCTGTCTCCGCAAGTGCGATATAAGAAATAAATCTTGATTTTTTTTCAATGATCTCATCCGTTCCTTCATCGAAAATAGTCCAATATGTTTCAAGCATATCCGTCCCTACTCTTTCTCATTAAAAAATGCATCCAGACTTTCCGGCAGAGAAATCGGCGTCACCTCATAATCGATCAGAAAATTTGCCAGTTCTTCGGCAAAAACGAAAGATTTTGTAATTCCCTTCTCTTCCGCATATTCGAATTCTTTATCTTCATCAAGGTATTTTTTCTCCAGCCGAACTCCATATGTCTCAGAATTTTCATTCATCTGTATATAATAATATACAATAAACTCTTTTTCAATGCCTGCGTCAAATGTTTTGCTTCCTATGAATCTTAATTTCTCCATCGTAATCCCTCTTTCTATTTATTGTTAATTTTCTTAATTTTTGTATATTTTTGTAAATTCATGCATATTATACCATATTTAAAAATGTAAGAAAACCTTTTTCATTTACTAATTCCGCCTTGTTTGTTATAATAGCAACGTAGGAGGAAATGAAATGAATTTTGATGAAAAATCAATCATAAAAAAAAGAAAATCACTGGCTTTTTATAATATGAGAAAAAAAGGAACTCTTTATACTTTTTTAATCCGAGTGGTTCTTCTTCTCTGTCTGATCATTTTTCTTGCCGGTGTTGGACTTTTTTTCGGCTTTGTACGGGCAATTCATCATAATACGCCTGTGATGACCATAGATTCCCTGACACCTGAAGGAGAAGCTTCTATATTATACGATAGCAGTGGAGAAAAAATAGTTTCTTTAGATAAAAATAAAATTAAACAGGAATCCATTTCTCTGAAACAGATTCCTCAACATCTGCAAAATGCAGTCATTTGCCTGGAAGATTTAGAATATTACGATCACTCCGGAATGAATGCTTACAGCCTGATCAACGGCTTATTTATTGATCTGACCTCTGATAATCCTTATGGCTATACGAGTATGATCACAGAGCAGCTGATTGAAAATATGAATCCTGAGATTATGATCAACAGTAATTTTTTCAGCCGCTCGGAATATCGCCTCCGGCTGCATTTTCAATCGATTTCTCTCGTATCGAATTCCTCAAAACCTGAGATTTTAGAATATTATCTGAATACGATCAGTTTTGGAAATGGCATTCTCGGCGTAGAAAGTGCTTCCCAGGTATATTTTGGAAAGTCTGCCTCGGATCTGACATTATCGGAATGCGCGGTCCTGGCCGCTACGATTTCTGATCCGGAAGAATATAATCCGCTCACTGAGCCGGATCAAAACCGCGAACGCAGGATCTTGATCCTGGAAAAGATGAATGAAGAACATTACATTACCGATGAGATGCTCTCCGATGCGATTCGGGAAAATCCATATAACAATATCCAAAGCGGACAGGCAGAAAATGCGATTGCTCTGACTGCATTTGAACAAGAAGCACTCAGACAGCTCTACCGTAATATGCACCGCGAATACAATATCAGTTCTACGAAGTTTTATACGATGCTTTTATATGGCGGTTTAAAAATTTATACAACTCAAGATTCAGAGTTGCAAAAAACCGTGGATAAAATCGTAAACGATGATACAAATTACTCCAGTGAATCTTCTGATGCAGATGTCTGTATTACGCTCATGAATCAGTCTACCGGACAGATTCGGGCAATTGTCGGAAACCGCAGCAACCAAAAATCTGTGATCAACGAAGTAACGCAGGTAACAAGACAGCCTGGAACATTATTCCATGTATTGGCAACGTATCTTCCGGGAATTGATTCCAAGTCGCTTACCTTGGCTTCTACGTATGACGATGCTCCATACCAGTATCTGGACAGCAATGAAAATGCAGAATCTACCGATGATGAATATCAGGGATTAACGACAATACGAGAAGCACTCCCTGCTGAAATGAACATCATTGCAGCCAGAGCACAATCCGACGTGACTGCTCAGACCTCTTATAATTATCTGACGAATCTCGGTTTCCGCCATCTCGTGGAATCCGCACAAGATTCCAACGGTAATTTCGTCACCGATGTACAGCAGTCCATCTGTACGGGACAGCTGATCAATGGTGTTACGAATATGGAAATCACAAAAGCCGTCAGTACACTGGGAAATGAAGGATATATGAATTCTCCGGTCCTATATACAAGAGTAACCGATCAAAATGACTTGATCATCTTAGAAAAGAAGACAACAACAACGCACCCTGTTCAGGCGACCACTGCATTTTTGATCACCGATGCATTAAAGCAGGATAAGGAAGATCAGATCAAAAATTCAGAAACTGCCTGCTTTGCCGGCAGAACGCTTGACCAGACTTCTTACTGGTACACCGGTTATACACCGGAGATTACAGCTACCGTATGGCTTGGTTATGACGATGGACGCAGTTTTGAGTCCGATGATACCGAAGAACGGATCTGGAAAGAAATCATGAATGCCGCTGTGGATTCTTCTGAAAATATTTTTGTAAAGCCTTCCAATCTGGAAACAGCAGATATCTGCAAAGAATCCGGCAAACTCGCCGTATCTTCAATCTGCGATAATGATCCAAGAGGAAACCGGATCATCAGCGAATATTTTTCGCCGGGTACCGTTCCAACTACAACGTGTAATACTCATGTAGAGGTAACAATCTGCAGAGAATCCGGCATGCTGATCAGTAATGATTGTCCGAAGAAAGATTATATCCGCAGGATTTATCTTTATCTTCCAACGGGCAGTAACCTGACGCTGGACAGTGAATATATCCTTCCGGATAAATATGCTTCGGATGAACGCTGTACTGTCCATGACAGCCGCACAGATGAATAAAGTCGCAAAAAGAGCCCGCTTCTTAAAAAACGGGCTCTTTTTATCTATATAAAAAGCAATCAAAATGATTACTTGAATATAGGACGTTTTTTATTTCTTCATTTTCGGCTGGAAGATCAACGATGCCAGATACGAAAATACGAGTGCAGAGGATGTTCCTACGGCAGCCGCTTTAAAACCGCCCCGGAACAATCCCAAAAAACCATCCTGATCAACAGCTTCTTTTACACCCTTCCAAAGATTATAACCAAATCCGGACAGCGGAACCGTAGCTCCGCATCCTCCAAATCTCTCTAATTTATCATATATGCCGGCTGCACCTAAAATGACACCACTGATTACGAGTAATACCATAATTCTTCCCGGCATTAATTTTGTCTTTTCCATAAAGATCTGAACAATCACGCATATGATCCCTCCAACCAAAAATGCCATCAGATAATTCATACTACTTCGCACTCCTTTCCAGCAAAACTCCGTGTGCAATTCCCGGTACGCTCTGCCCTTCATTAAAACTTACCGTCGACAGGAGCGCTCCCGTGGGAACAAAGAGTACACGCTTCCATTCACCGCATTGAATTTTAGGCAAAATAAAAGCAGATAAAGTGACAGCACTACAGGCACATCCTGAACCACCTGCATTCGTGTCCTGATCTTCTGAAGAATAGATTTCAATACCGCAGTCCATATGCTGCTTTGAGATGTCATAGTCATTTTCCTTAAGCAGATCGATCAGAATTTTTTGTCCAACCGTACCGAGATCTCCTGTAACAATCCGATCATAATCGTCCGGTACCCGCTGAAAATCCTGCAGATGCTGATAGATCACCTGCGCAGCCGCTGGTGCCATTGCCGCTCCCATATTCATGGAATCTTTAATTCCGTAATCCACGATCTTTCCGGTTGTAATGCCAGAAATCTGCACGTCACTCTTCTTTTTCGATATAACAAATGCACCGCTTCCTGTGACTGTCCAAGTGGACGAAAGGGGTCTCTGATTTCCATATTCCAGAGGAAAACGAAACTGCTTTTCTGCACTCCCAAAATGACTGGAAGACGCCGCAATGGCGTAATCTGCATATCCACCGGCAACTGCCATCGAAGCCAGAGAAATTCCTTCTCCGGCACTGGAACATGCCCCATAAATGCCGAATATCGGAATCTGAAAATCTTTGACACCAAAGGAAGTAGCGATCAGCTGCCCCAACAGATCCCCTGCAAACAGATACCTTACCTCATCTTTCGTTATCTTTGACTTTTGGATTGCTAATTCGATCGCACGTTTCATAAACTCGCTTTCTCCTTTTTCCCAGTTATCTTCACCGGCCATCGGATCTTCGATCACTTCATCGAACAGCTTTCCAAGCGGTCCCTCTTTTTCCTTTTGCCCGACGATCGATGAAGATGCCAGAAGATAAGGAGGTTTAGAAAATTGTATACTTTGTTTTCCGATCATTTCTCCCATCTGCTTTTTTCCTTTCTATTTTACTTAATTCTATTTTTCGTAAAATAAAAAAAAATATGCAGATTTTTTTGATCATCTTGATTTTTTGCAAAAGCTGAATTCCCGGCATAGATGGACTTTGACGCCTACACCAGAAAAAGCCAAAAGTTTATTTTCTCCCGTAGATAGGCACAATCTGTTCATCGGAAAGCTGTTTGATCTCTTCCCACCATTCTTCCATCGAAGGATCATAAACAGCAGTCACATAACATCCTGCCTCTTTTGCTGCTTTCACCGCATAAAACGCATCTTCAAAGCAATGTGTTTCTTCCGTTGTTACTCCATAAGTTTCACAGAGCGCACAAAAAATCTCCGGACTGTCCTTTCGCATACCGAGTTCGTCCGCGGTATAAATCTGATCAAAAAAATGATATAACCCCGTCCTTTTTAATGCCGCAGCGGCACAATCTTTATCTGAACTCGTTAATACAATAACCGGATGCCCGGCTTCTTTTTCTTTTTTTACAACTTGTTTCATCCCGGATTTTGCAGGAATGAGAAACTGATATGCTAAAATAATATTTTTCAACATATCTTTTAACAGTATCTCGACAGGCTCTTTAAAACCAAATCGTTCTTTTATATAAGCTGCAGATTCTCTCAATGTCATCGTCTCGATTGATTGCTTCAAATCTTCCGGCACCATTATTCCTTTGCTTTGGAGATAATCCCGTCCGACATTCTCCCAATACGGCATAGAGTCCAACAACGTTCCATCCATATCAAAAATCGATAATTTCCACTCTGCCATAAGCAAAACCCTCCTTTGATGAATACGGCTATTTCTTTTCTACACCATATTTTTCTGCCAGCGACGATGCAACATCATGAAACACACTCTGCTGTTTGTGCTGAAGAGCCATCGTATGTACCTGATCCGCCACTTCTTCATATGTCTTTGTCTTTTCTTCCTTTTTGTCATACACGTAGATCAGATGATATCCAAACTGTGTTTTTACAGGACCTAATACTGTATGGAGTGCTCCATCAAAAGCCGCATCTTCAAATTCTTTGACCATCTGGCCCCGTCCGAATTCTCCAAGATCACCTCCGCGTGCATTGGACGGACAGGTAGAATACGCTTTTGCCGCTTCCTCAAACGTTTTTTCTCCCGTTTCAATTTCTTTTGCCGCCTGCTGACACGCTTCTTCCGTATCCGTCAGGATATGCTTTGCAGAAACAGAAGCTGCCTGCATAAACTGCGTTTTATTTGCTTCATAAAATGCCCTGACCTCATCATCATGAATCGTTACCGACTGGATCACATTGGTCATCGCCATGCGGCTTAACAGATCTGCTTTTACAGATGCCAGAAGCTGCTGAAAAGCTTCTGTCTCTTCCAGCTTTTCATCAATTGCTTTTTGCTCAAATAAATACATATCGATCAATTGCTGCAGCGCCTGTGCACGAAACTGCGGATTCGACGCATATGCCTGCTGCTGTTGCGGCAGTCTCTGAATAAAAGCATCCACTTCTCCACTTGTAATTTCATGTCCTGCCGCAATGGCTAAAACTGTTTCACTCATCTTCTTGTTCTCCTTTTTATTGTTTTCTCTCTTTTGATATTCCTATAGCATTGGAACTAAAAATGTCGACCACAACCAGCTGAACGGCATGACAAGCACCATCGCCGGAAGCATGTCCGCAATTGGAAAATTTTTCAGCTTTACCATTCGGAAACCGGTCGCAAGCATAATAAATCCTCCGCATGCCTTAAAATCATTGATCATCGACGGCGTTGTTAACGGATAAATAAATCCGGCCGCAAAAAACAGAGCAAAAAAAATCACTGCCTGCGGGATTGCAACAATGGCAACAACGTAGCCGAGATTACATGCAAAAATGATCGCAGTAAAGAAATCGAGGATCGATTTCGAAAGCAGGATCGTATGATCCCCGCTCATGCCGGAATCCAGACATCCATAAATACCAGTTCCGCTTGCACAAAATAGCACAATGATCGTCACAAGCGTCGTAACAAATTCCTCTTCCGACAGATCGCTTTTATGCTTTACAAACTTTGCGATCATCTTTTCCATGCCTGCTCCGGCTGCATCAATCTTCTCGCCGAGAAGGAAGACAAGACCGATTGCCGTTCCAATGATCAGGGCAAAAATAACGGCCGGCATATTTTCCATGAGAGGGATCGAAGAAATCCCCATACCCATGGAACACACGCCAAACACTAAGGTAATTTCCATTTTGAATCTGGCAGACAGCTTATCACCCAGAAAGCCGCCGACAATCCCTCCCAGAGCAACAGAAAGGACATTCACTATAACACCTATCGGCATCCTCATACACCTCTCTTTATATTAGATAGTAATATGATTTTACCATAAAATATGCAGAGAATCTATTATTTATATTTTTTTGCCTCCTTTACGATATCACCAACTCCATTTAAGATCATAGAAGGCTGATATGCATATTTAGCAGCTTCTTCTTTTGTCGTCACCCCGGACAGAACAAGAACCGTCGACATACCGGATTCTAAGCCTGAGATCATATCCGTATCCATGCGATCGCCGATCATCACTGCATCTGCAGAATGACAGTCCAACATCCGAAGCCCGGTTCTCATCATTAATGGATTCGGCTTTCCGCAAAAATAAGCCTTTTTTCCTGTGGCAATCTCAATTGGTGAGATCAAAGCGCCGCATGCCGGAGCAATCCCATTTTCAATCGGACCGGAGGCATCAGAATTCGCACCAATCAGCTTTGCACCGTTTAAAACGAGATTGGTTGCTTTTGTCAATGTATCTAAAGAATAAGATTTACTCTCACCGATCACAACATAGTCCGGCTCCACTTCATCCATCGTACATCCAACCTCATACAGGGCATTGACAAGTCCTGCTTCCCCTAAAACATAAACAGAACATCCCGGCGCCTGCTCCTTTAAAAACTGTGCAGTTGCAAGTGCACTCGTATAAAAATGATCCGCTGGAACATCCAGACCCATTCTCGCCAGCTTGTTCTGGAGTTCTTTTGGAGTCATTCCACTGTTATTTGTTAAAAATAAATACTTTTTATCTTCTTCATTGAGCCACTGAATAAATTTTTTCACACCCGGAAGTATCTGGTTGCCGTGGTAGATCACGCCATCCATATCACTGATAAAACCTTTTTTTTCATTAAAATTGATCTTCATAATCGTTCCTCCAAAAAAAGAAATCTGAATATATAACCCTTTTGTTATTATATTACAGGCATTTTCTCAAGTCAATAAAACGAATATCCGATGCAAAAGTATAATTCTTGTCTGATTTGCATAGATTGTAACAAGTTTATAGGAGCAGAACGAAATGCGGGATTATATTGTAGAAAGAATCTTAACCGTTGCAGACTATACGATTTCTCACAAATCGACCGTTCGGGCAACAGCAAAACAGTTCGGAATCTCCAAATCGACCGTACATAAGGATTTGAGAGAACGACTTCCGGAAATTAATCCGGCGCTGTCCAAAGAAGTGAATCGGATCTTAGATTTTAACAAGGCTGAGCGTCATTTACGCGGTGGACTCGCAACAAAAAGAAAATATCAGGAACGCCGTTAAGGTGTCCCTGATATTTTTTATTCTAAACCAAGTTCTGATTTTAAAGATTCCAATTCACGGATCCACAAATTTGAGCTGGCATCGGTCGGCATTCTTAAATCGCCTCGCGGAGATACTGCAACCGATCCAACCTTTGGTCCATCCGGCAGACAGGTCCGTTTAAAATGCTGTGCAAAAAAACGCCATGTAAAAGTTCTGAGCCATTTATAGATCGTTGGAACATCGTAAGCCCCCTCAAAAGTCTTCTGAGCCATGCGGAACAGTTTCTTTGGTGCAAATCCAAATCGCAGCATATAATACAGGAAGAAATCGTGCAGTTCGTAAGGTCCTACCAGATCTTCTGTTTTCTGTGCGATCTTTCCGTCTTCTGGTGGAAGAAGTTCCGGACTGACCGGCGTATCGAGCACGTCCATCAATACATCCGCAAGGGTCTGATCACCGCTCGTCTCCGCATAATAGAGAACAAGATAGCGCACCAGCGTCTTTGGAACAGAAGAATTGACCGCATACATGGACATATGGTCGCCGTTGTACGTTGCCCATCCGAGTGCAAGTTCTGACAGATCACCGGTTCCAATTACCATACCATTGTATTTATTCGCCAGATCCATTAAAATCTGTGTGCGCTCACGAGCCTGTGAGTTTTCATAGACAACATTATGTTCATCCGGATCATGTCCAATATCAGCAAAATGCTGTTCTACGGCTTTAATAATGTTGATTTCTTTTAACGTTGCACCCAGCCGGTCGATCAGCGTTACCGCATTTGTATAGGTGCGGTCTGTCGTTCCATAACAAGGCATCGTCACACAGATCATATTTTTCCTCGGAATGCCGAGCATATCGAATGCTCTTGCCGTTACAAGTACGGCAAGCGTCGAATCCAGCCCTCCGGAAATGCCGATCACGGCACTTTGTGCATGCGTATGTTCCAGACGTTTTTTCAGTCCCATTGCCTGAATCGTCAAGATCTCATCACAGCGTTTATCCCGTTCGGTACGGTCAGATGGAATAAACGGGGTTCTCGGATACGTTCTTTCTAACGGAAGATCCCGGATTTCCATTGAAAACTTCACCCGGAAATAATCTTCTCCTGTTTCATCCAGAAACGTCGTCATGCGGCGCCGTTCTGACGAAAGCCGCTGAAGATCAATCTGTGCATAGATCGTTTCATTACAGAACCGTTTTGATTCCGCTAAAATACTCCCATTCTCACAAATCAGATTGTGTCCGCTGTATACAACATCCTGTGTCGATTCTCCATCACCCGCATTGGCATAGACATACGCCGATACCAAACGCGCGGACTGATTGGATACAAGATTTCTTCGATAATTTTCCTTTGTCGTTGTCTCATCGCTCGCCGATGTATTGCAGATCACCGTTGCGCCCGCCATCGCATGATTGGTGCTCGGCGGAAGCGGTACCCACAGATCTTCGCAAATTTCACAGGCAATCACAAGTTCCGGAATATCCAAACATTCGAATAACAGATTCGTTCCAAAAGGAACCAGATCCCCATCGATCATTATGATTTCGATATCTTTCGAGCCTCGTGTAAAATGTCTTGCCTCATAAAATTCATTGTAATTTGGCAGATGTGTCTTCGGAACAAGACCGAGAATTTGTCCGTTCTGGATAACTGCCGCACAATTGTATAACTTCTGATGAACGACATACGGAACGCCGACAACAACGATCATAGAATCTCCTTTTGTCGCCTCTACGATCTCTAACAGCCCCTTCTTTGCATCCCTCAGAAGCGGTCCCTGCAAAAACAGATCACCACATGTATAACTGCTGATCACAAGTTCCGGAAAAACGATCAACTGAACATTTTTTTCCCTTGCATCCGCTATTTCATCAATGACTAATTTTGTATTATATGGGCAGTCCGCAACTTTTACTTTCGGAGTAACTGCCGCCACTTTTATATATCCGTCTTTCATATCTCTATTCCTGCATTTTAGCTAATTTCGCTGTCTGGTCTGCTGCTGTCAGACTGTCGATAATTTCATCTAAATCTCCATTTAAAATACTGTCCAGCTTATGGAGGGTCAGTTTGATCCTATGATCCGTTACCCTGCCCTGAGGGAAATTATACGTACGGATCTTCTCGGCACGGTCACCCGTACCGATCTGGCTTCGGCGCGCTTCTGCTTCTGCATCATGTGCTTTCTGCTGTTCCAGATCATATAAACGTGCGCGCAAAACTTTCAATGCTTTATCTTTATTTTTTAACTGCGACTTCTCATCCTGGCAGGAAACAACGATACCAGTCGGAATGTGGGTCAGTCGTACAGCCGAGTCCGTCGTATTAACGCACTGACCGCCATTACCGGATGCACGGAATACATCAAACCGGCAATCATTCATATCTATCTCAACATCGACTTCTTCTGCTTCCGGCATGATCGCTACGGTAACGGTTGACGTATGGATTCTTCCTCCGGATTCTGTTGCAGGAATACGCTGTACCCGGTGCACGCCGCTTTCATATTTTAATCGGGAGTATGCACCATGTCCGGTGATCATAAAGGAGGCCTCCTTAAATCCGCCGATTCCGTTTTCATTGGCACTGATCAACTCTGTGCGCCATCTCTGTTTATCAGAATAATTCCGATACATACGGAATAATTCCGCTGCAAACAGCGCTGCTTCATCCCCGCCAGCACCGGCACGGATTTCAACGATAACGTTCTTATCATCGTTTGGATCTTTTGGAATTAATAAGATCTTAATCTCATTTTCCAACGCTTCTACCTGTTCCTTTGATTCCGCAAGTTCTTCCTTTGCGAGTTCTCTCATTTCTTCATCCGTTTCTTCTTCCAGGATTTCGAGACTTTCTTCGATATTTTCCTTTGCCGCTTTATACTCGTTGTATTTTTCAACGATCGGAGTCAGTTCGGCCTGCTCCTTCATCAGATTACGGAAACGCTTCTGATCATTTACAACATCTGGATCATTCAGTTCTTCTAATACGGAAGCGAGACGATCCGCTAAATCTTCTAATTTATCAAACATATTCTTCCTCCTTACAAATCAATCCATGTATCTTCCATAAACGACCCGGTCAAGTCCTGCCAGATCCTTCTTACACACCACTTGCGTAAATCCGGCCTGTTTCATTAACGCCGGAACGCTTTTCCCCTGATCATATCCGATTTCAAAAAATAAATATCCTCCCGGATTTAAAAATTCCGGCGCAGATGAAATGATCTTTCGATAAAAATACAATCCATCTTCATGCCCATCTAACGCAAGCATCGGTTCATGATCTCTTACTTCAGGCATCAATCGGGTACATTCTTCCGTCGTAATGTATGGCGGATTGGATACGATCAGATCGTATTTCCCCTTTATATTTTCAAAAAGATCACTTTTTATAAATTCTACCATAGGTACCAGACTTTTTCCATTCTCTTTCGCAACACGCAGCGCCGCTTCCGAGATATCCGCACCGATGCATCGTTGAAATGTACCATAATATGCCAGACTCAGGATAATGCATCCGGAACCGGTACACAGATCCAGAACGCTGTCCGCTTCCGAAACAGTATGCAGAATTTCTTCCACCAATATTTCCGTATCGAGACGCGGGATCAACACATCCGGCGTCACTTGAAAAGACAGCCCCATAAATTCCTGATTGCCAAGCAGATATTGCATCGGTACATGTTCGATGCTTCGCTTATGAAGATAAGATTCATATTTATCAATCTGTGCTTCTTCCGGGCAAATGCGGTTCTGGTCCAAGAGATAGTCCATTTTAGACACTGAAAACGCATCTTCAAACAAATACCATGCTTCTCCGGCCGCATTCTCAATGCCGGCCGCTGCCAGTTTTTGTTCTCCGTTCTTTAACAACTCCCTGTATGTCTTCATCCGTCTTCTATCTCTCCATTTCGAATTGCTTCCACATAAGATTTCCAGTCCATAACACTTTCTACGGATTTGATCGCCACCTCGATCATATCGAGATCCGGCTCTCTTGTCGTCAGCTTCTGTAACATCAATCCCGGCTTGCTTAGTACCGACAAGATTTTAGAATCACTGGTCCCCGCAAAATGTAAAAATTCATAAGAAACTCCTGCAATGACCGGAATCAAGAGAAGCCGGTACACAATTTTCAACAGGACGGAATCCGTCTGAATAAAGAAAAAGAAAAAGATACTGATAAACATTACAATGAACAAAAAACTGGTTCCACAGCGCTTATGCAGTCTGGAGTATTTTTTAACATTTTCCGGCGTCAGATCTTCCCCGTGTTCCAGACAATTGATTGTTTTATGCTCTGCTCCATGATACATGAAAACACGCTGAATATCTTCCAGTCCGGAAATCAGGAGCACATAGCCAAGAAAAATCGCGATCCGCAAAATTCCTTCCAGAATCAGCACCAGCGTATGGTTATGCAGAATGTTTTCCAGAAAACCGGTCAGCAGATAAGGAAGGATCATAAAGATGCCGATTGCCAGTATAAACGCCAGGAGCATCGTGAAAACATTCTGGATCCACTCCGCTTTTTCTTGGAATTTGTCCTCCAGAAACTGCTCAAATTTCGTTTTTTCCTCGTCTTCCACATAAAATTGGGCGGAAAAAGTCAGTGCTTTTGCTCCACCGGACAAGGATTCTACAAAACTGACGACTCCCCGGACGATCGGGATTTTTAAAATCGGATATTTGTCCTTAATACTTGCTGCATTTTGAACCTTTACTTCTATCGTCTGATCAGGCTTTCGTACTGCGATCGCATATTTACTGCCATTGCGCATCATTACGCCTTCCATCACCGCCTGACCGCCTATTAATATTCTTTTCATATTCCTTCACCTGAGTAAAAAAAATAGGTCGGAATAGTCATCCCAACCTACTCTTATAATTGTATTAATCTTAAAGATTGCCGTATTTACGATTGAATTTTTCAATACGTCCACGAGCCTGATTTGCTTTCTGCTGTCCTGTGTAGAATGAATGACATTTTGAACAGATTTCTACATGGATATCTTCTTTTGTAGATCCTGTTACGAATTCATTACCGCAGTTGCAAACAACTTTTGCCTGATAATATTTTGGATGGATTCCTTCGCGCATGTTCTTCACCTCTTCATCATATTTCGTTGGATTTTGCCAACGTATTTGCGAAACGAAATTCTTATAGTTTCATAAAATAGTAGCTGTAAACATAAACAGCTTTTAAATTGTATCATATACATTTACATATTTCAAGGGAATTTTATATTTATTTTCTTAAAAGCGAACGTTTTGTATATTCTACAAACTGTGCATTGTTCTCTGTCCGTCTGAATAGATTTAGCATCTGCTCCAGGATATCTTCCGCCTTTGATCCGGAAAGTTCTTTGTGAAGCGCATTAACGACTTCCTGTTCCTCCGGCGTCAGTAAAAGATCATCTCTTCTCGTGCTGGACTTGGCAATGTCAACAGCCGGGAAGATTCTTTTTTCTGACAATCTGCGGTTTAAAACAAGTTCCATATTACCGGTTCCTTTAAACTCCTCAAAGACAACATCATCCATGCGGCTTCCGGTATCTATCAATGCCGTTGCTAGAATTGTCAGACTGCCTCCTTCCCTCATATTTCTGGCAGCACCGAAAAATTTCTTCGGCATATAAAGTGCTGCAGGATCAAGGCCGCCGCTTAATGTTCGTCCGCTCGGAGAACATGTCAGATTATACGCCCTTGCCAGACGGGTAATGCTGTCTAGCAAAATGACAACATCTTCTTTATGTTCCACAAGGCGTTTTGCCCGTTCCAGCACCATTTCCGAAACGCGTTTATGATGTTCCGGCAGCTCATCAAACGTAGAATAAATGACTTCCACATTGGGTCCTTCAATCGTTTCCTTAATATCCGTTACTTCTTCCGGACGCTCGTCGATCAGCAATACGATCAATTTGATATTCTTATAATTACGGCTGATACTTTTGGCAATCTGCTTCAGAAGCGTTGTTTTTCCAGTTTTGGGCGGGGATACGATCATACCGCGCTGTCCCTTACCAATCGGTGCAAGAAGATCGACCATCCGCATGGAAACGGAACTGTCATCGGTTTCCAGTGACAGCCTCTCATTCGGAAAGATCGGCGTCAGATCTTCAAAATTCTTTCTCTTCTGAGCTTCATACGGCGGATATCCATTGATAGAATCGATATAAAGTAAGGCGCTGAATTTTTCTCCCTGTGTTTTTACACGGATGCTTCCCCGTAAGATATCACCAGTTTTTAAATTAAATCTCCGGATCTGGGAAGGTGAAACATATACATCATTTTCTCCCGGAAGATAATTTTCACATCGGATGAATCCATAACCGTCCTGCATAACTTCGAGGATTCCATCGGCTTTTTCTCCACTGTCAAGATCTGAAAGTTTCTGGCTCTTTTCTTCGTCTTTTGTTTTTTGATGGTCTTTTTTATGTTCTTTTTTGTGCTCTCTGTTATGTTCCTGCCTGATTTCTTTCTTCTCTTCTTTTTTCTCTTCTTTCTTTCCTTCTTTTTTCTCTGCTTCTGCCTTCAAACGCTCGATCAGATCACTTTTTTTTAAAGCAGAGATTCCTTTTATTCCCTCTTCTTTCGCATACTGTTTTAAAGCAGCAAGGGACATCTCTTCAAATACCATACTGTTACTCCTCTTACATTTAAATATATTGGAAATTTTCCGCGAATGCCTGTCATTACGAAATGAAATATTATATCAATAGAAGGTATATATCCATATACTTAGAATATTTACGTTTATCATCATAACACATTTCAAACATATATGCAACAGGCAGCAAAATCTTGTCATTTCGCTGCCTGTCATTTTGTATTATTCTTTTTCTAATTCCTGAATTGCTTTCGTTGCCTGATCAACTGTATCCTGATCCGGGATCATCGTATACAATCTGCTGTTCGGCATAGAATAGAGACCGGTTGTCATTACACCGGTACCGTCCAGATGCTGTCTTTCCATTGTGAAATTACTCATATCACTCAGCTGCATCTGGATCAATTGTGCGATCTCTTCTGATGAAATATTCGTTTCAAATGTTCCATCGATCTTATTCAATAATTCCTGATAGTTGAATAGAACGTTCGGATTCTTTAACTTCTGGATGATTCCGAGAATAACATCCTGCTGATTCTGGATTCGATGGATATCGCCCTCTGCATAGGAGTGACGTTCCCTTGAATATGCCAGGGCAGTTTCTCCATCCATATGATTCATACCCTCCTGGATTGTAATATTTCCAAGATGAAGTTCTCTATCGCTTTCTACATCAATACCTCCCAGAACATCTACGATCCGGATCAAAGAAGTAAAATTAATTCTTACATAATAATCAATGTCAATATTTAACAGATTTTCTAATGTCTTTACCGTTTCATTCACACCATAAATACCGGAGTGCGTCAACTTATCTTTTGCACCGGATGTAGGAAGTGTTACATAATAATCACGAGGAATACTCGTCAGTAAGATTTTATGCGTATTCATATTAACCGTCATAACCATATTGACATCACTTCTGGATACTGTTGAAACCGGTCCCTCCGTATCAATTCCTGTGATACATACATTAAAGACGCCGTCTTCAACTCCGCCTGTATTGGCCAGGTTCTCTGTTTGCCGGCTGATCTCGACCTGATAAATGACCCGCGTTTCATCAGAAAAATTCTCATGTTCCTCCTCGATCGTTCCGCGATATGCTTCATTCATCAGGATCGCATCCATCGATTTATCATATAAGCCTTCCGCAAGCGTTCCAAAATCGCTGACCGCTTTGTAAGTTGCTTCGACCTGTTCATTGACTTCATTTTTTGCTTTTACGATGTTTTCCTTATCGATCTGATTATTCAGGCCGATCTTTTTCCCTTCAAGATCCCCGATCTTCTCATAACTGCTCTCATCCAGAACAATGACCGACATAATGCTTGTCTCCTGATCGGCATTCGTAAAACCGGAAATCGCATTATAGCCGCTCTGAACAAATACCGTTCCGATCACAAGGATCACACAGAGAAACACTGCCAGCATCCTCGAAAGGATGGCTCGTATGCTCGTTTCTCTCGCCTTTAGCTGAAGCAGTAATGTGATCAGCCATAAAAACAGAAATACACCTGCGATCACAAGGATATACATCATCGGTAAAAACTGCACACGTACCATGGTAAACAGAAATGCTACTGTCGCGAGCAGCTGCAAAAATAAGAAAGTCTTTGCCGAAAGTATCTTTTTCAGAATCTTCATTCGTATATGCCTCCCCATATTTTTTTGATTAAATTATTTTCCTATTATAACACTATCTGCTCCCTCTTTTCAACATTCTCCGCTTTCTTCTGACAGAATCTTTTTCCTCATTTTCTTTAAAATTCTTTTTTCCATTCTCGAAACCTGCACTTGCGAAACATTCAGGATTTCTCCAATTTCTTTCTGCGTTTTATTTTCGTAATAGCGAAGCTCCAATAACTGCTTTTCCTCCTTTTTCAGATCTTTCATTAAGTCAGACAGGATCATCCGGTTCATTAGATCATCCTCCCAGTAACTTTTTTCCTCCAGCGTATCCATAACGGATACATCACGTCCGTCTCCTTCGTAAATCGGACGGTTCAGCGACTCCACGTCCCGGTTTGCTTCAAGCGCCACGACAATCTCATCCGTCGGCAGTTTCGTCACTTCCGAAATTTCTTCTACCGTTGCCTCCCGGTTATACCGGATCTGAAACTTCTCCTGTGCCAGATGAACCCGGTAGGCATGTTCTTTCAACGACCTGCTCACTTTGATCATTCCGTCATCTCTCAAAAACCGCTTGATCTCCCCTGAAATCATCGGCACTGCATATGTGGAAAACTTTACATCATAAGACAGATCAAATTTATCGATGGATTTCATCAGTCCGATGCATCCGATCTGAAATAAATCCTCCAATTCGTACCCTCTTCCGGCATATCGTTTTACAATGCTCCAAATTAATCCTACGTTGTTCATGACCAGCATTTCCCTGGCCCCTTTATCACCTGCTTTTGACCGTCTGATTAATTCTCTTTGCTCCACTGATTTACCCTTTTTTTCATGATTACCTTTGTTCCTTTATTTACTTCTGATTCCACATAAAGTTCATCCATAAATGCTTCCATAAATGCAAACCCCATTCCGACCCGTTCTTTATCCGGCTTCGTTGTGAACAGCGGTTCCATCGCTTTTTCCACATCTTCTATCCCTTTTCCGAAATCAGTAATGGATATTGACAGGCAGTGATCTTTGATATCCGCTTCCATGACGATCCTTCCGATCGTATCTTCATATCCATGAATGATCGCATTCGTTACCGCCTCTGAAACAGCAGTCTTAATATCCGCCATTTCCTCTAACGTCGGATCCTCCCTCAATAAATAAGCTGCGATCACCACCCTTGCCATTGCTTCATTTTCTGACCGGCTGTCAAATTCAAAACGTATCATACTTATCCTCCCGATGTTATTGTCCAATGATTTTATACAGACCGGAAATCGTCATGATCCGGTCAATATTGCGATTCACATTTTTCATAAATACTCTTCCGCCAATTGCCTGAACTTCCTGATATCGTCCTATGATCATTCCAACTCCGGAACTGTCCATAAAATCCGTTTTTAAAAAATCAAATCCTATGTTTTCCACCGGATTTGAGACCATCATCATCTGACATTTTTTCTTGACCTGCTGTGCCAGATGATGGTCCAGTTCTCCTTCCAGCTGTACCCAAAGAGTATTTCCCTGCATTTTATAACTTGTTGCCATACTCTGACTCCTTTCCTTGTCTTAAATCCTTACCTAATGTACCTTACTTTTCCTACGAATACACACGAAAAAAGGAGAACGAAAAATTCGTTCTCCTCGCGTAGTTTTATCATTTAATTTTCTGTCGATGCAGCAGTCGTATCTTCTGTCGTATCAGATGTATCTTTTGTCTGTTGCTGCAGCTTTTCCAATCTGGATCTGGAATCAAATGTTGTTCCACCCATTTCCAGAACATCTTCATATTTTTTAATTGCATTTTCTGTCTTACCGGCTGCCTCATAAGAACGTGCTAAGAAATAATGATAATAAACATTCGAATCATTTGCCTTGATCGCTTTTCTCAGGTTTGTGATCGCTTCATCATAATTACCGCTGTTAAATGCGTTGTATCCGGTACCGTAGAAAGTTGTTGCTGCCGTTGAATAGGTTTTATCTTTGATCGTATTATAAAGGTTCTTAGCTGCCTTTGTTGTCAATGCATCCGTATCAATATCCATCAAAGCATCGGCTGCATCCACAGTCTGGCCGGCAATATAGTAATCAGCAGCCTGATACAATGCTTTATTGCCGTTCTTATAAGAATCCGCTTCTTTTTTCGCATCTTCTGTTTCTTCTTGTGCCGTTTTCAGATCCGCCTGCAGAGTCGTAATCTCGCTGTCCTTTGCTTTCAACTGATCTTCATATCCCGCTGTCTCCGATGCATATCGATTCTGTTCAGAACTTCTCATCGTTGGAACAACAAGAATCAGCATTGCGATCACACCGATCACAAATCCGATACCGATATAAAGAAAACTTCTCTTATTACTCGTTACTTCTTCAAAATCACTGCCATTCGCGATCACCTTTTTCGGCTTTGCCTGAGATTTTTCTGCAGGAGCAGATTTCTTTGCCTGTTTCGCCTGTTTTTTTGCTGCCTTTTTCGCTTCTTTTATCGCTTTTTTATCATCTTCCTTAACAGAAACGTGATCGGATGCTGCTTCTGTCGTTTCTTCTGCAGCAGGCACTTCTTCCGGCTGAGGAACCGGCTGTGCATGAAGTTCTTCCTGATATCTCTTAATATCCGGATGATCACCGTCTAATGCCGCAGCACGCTCTAATGCCTGCATTGCCAGTTCATCTTTCCCCTCATGCATACAGATCAAAGCGGATAAGAGCTGTACATTGATATTGCCCGGCAACAGTCTGGCTACTTTCTGGATCTGAATATAAGCAAGATCATAACTGTCCGTTTTGCAGTAATTTAACGCTAATCCGTAACGTTTCATGATCTGATCCAGTTTGTTCTGCTGCATGGAATTGCCATCTCCGCCATCAGCCATAACTACTTTCTTTACTTCTTCTCTATCTAAACCTGATTCATATTTTACTAATTCCTGTTCAAAATTGATCATCGTATTGTCCTCCTGTCAAATCAACAATTCTTCTATCATTCCGGCTAAATACAGCGATCCGAGACAAAACAGACAGTCCTGCTTCCTTTTTTTCGCCTGTGCATAAGCTTTGGAAACATCTTCCTCGATCATAATCTCTGTATTTGTGTATCTCTCAAATATATCTTTTATCAATAAAGGATTGGCTTTTCGCCTCCCTGGTATACATGTTATAATAATACGTTCAAAGAAAAACGCTTTACAAATGATCGAAATCATTTCTTCATAATCCTTATCCGCAACGACAGCAAACAACAGATCTTTTTTTCTGTCGGAAAACTGCATCCTGACGGAACGGACCCATGCCCGAACAGCATGAGGGTTATGCGCTCCATCCAGTATAACGCCGGGTTCGATTTCTTCCATCCGTGCCGGCCATCTCATCGTTTCAATGCCCGAACGAATTGCTTCATCCGAAATTCCCGGTATAATTTCCTTTACCGCATGGACTGCAATATCTGCATTCCAGAGCTGATATTCCGCATATGAAAAAATCTTCAAATCATTAAATCTATGATAACCACTTTCCAAAGAAATTGCAATGCATTTCTTGTGATTTTCTTTAATCTTAATATCTTCTTTTGAAAGTTTTATGATTTTCGAATGATTTTTGTCAGCCTTTTCCTCAATCACCCGGTTTACTTCCGGCGTCTGAGAAAAATAGACGATTGGTTTTCCCTTCTTTATGATACCGGCTTTTTCCGCAGCAATTTCCTCCAATGTATTTCCGAGGATCTTTACATGATCCAATCCGATCGATGTGATGATTGAAATTTCAGGAGTCACAACATTGGTCGGATCATAGGTCCCGCCTAATCCGGTTTCTAAAATACAGTAATCTGCTTTTTGATCGGAAAAATATAAAATTGCCATTAAGAATAAATAGTCAAAAAATGATAACGGCTCTTTTGCTGCCTGCTGTATCTTCTCAAAATAATATGCAAAATCCTCGTCAGAAATATCCTGTCCGTTCATCTTTATCCGCTCATTGATCTTCACCAGATGCGGGGACGTAAAAAGAGCGGTTCGATAACCGCCTTTTTGTAAGATGGAATCCAGAAACGCACACACGGAGCCTTTCCCGTTCGTTCCGGCTACGTGAAAAAACTTCATGCGGCTTTCCGGATTTCCAAATCTCTGTAAAATTTTTGCAACATTATCATTGGAAGGGTCTTTTGAAAAATGCTGGATCTGATCAAAAAATTGAACCGCTTCCCTGTAATCCATGATTCCTCCTATTTTTGAAGCTGCTGCAGACGCTGTTCTACCTGATCGAGCATCTGTGTATATTTTTCAAGCTTGTCGCGTTCTGCCTGTACTTTTGCTTCCGGCGCTTTGCTGACAAATTTCTCATTGTTCAGCATACCGTTGCATCGTTTGATCTCACCCTGCAGCTTCTTCTGTTCTTTTGCAAGACGTTCCAGTTCTTTTGCAATATCTACCAGATCCGTAAACGGCATATAAATCTCAGCTTCCGGGATCATAGCGGAAACCGCATCATCGGCAATTCCTGTTTTGTCATTCTGAATCACGATCTCACTTGCATAACCAAGTGTAGCAAAGAATACCTCTCCGTTTTTAAAAATATTGCGGATTTCTTGATTTTCGGATACAACAAAAACTTTTGCTTTTTTCTTCGGAGATACGTTCATCTCAGCACGGATATTTCGGATGCCGCGTACCGCTTCTTTGATCGTTTCTACTGCTTTTTCATCTTCTGCAAAATTCCATTCGTCTTTATATTCTGGCCATTGTGCCAACATGATGGATTCTTCCTCTGTCAAATTGCAGTAGATTTCTTCTGTAATAAACGGCATATATGGATGCAGAAGTTTCAGTGATTCGGTTAATACTGTTTTCAGCGTCCACAATGCTGCTGCTTTCGTATCGTCATCTTCATTATAAAGACGAGGTTTTACCATTTCAATATACCAGTCACAGAATTCCTCCCAGATAAAATCATTAATCTTCTGAACAGCGATGCCAAGTTCAAATTTTTCCATATTATCCGTAACGTCTTTTGCTACGGTATTCAGCTTCGATAGGATCCATTTATCGGCGCTCGTAAGATCTGAAAGCGTTACTTTTGTAAAATCAACCTTATCAAAATTCATCATAATAAATCTGGATGCATTCCATACTTTATTCGCAAAATTACGGCTCGCTTCTACACGCTTCATATAAAAACGCATGTCATTTCCAGGCGCATTGCCCGTTACAAGGGTAAATCTTAACGCATCAGCACCGTATTTTTCAATAATCTTAAGCGGATCGATTCCGTTTCCGAGAGATTTGCTCATCTTACGTCCTTCGGCATCGCGAACAAGTCCATGGATCAATACCGTATGGAACGGAGATTTTCCTGTATGTTCATAACCGGAGAACATCATACGTACTACCCAGAAGAAAATAATATCATATCCGGTTACGAGTACGTCGGTAGGATAAAAATAATCCATTTCTTCTGTTTTTTCCGGCCATCCGAGTGTAGAAAACGGCCATAAGGCAGAACTAAACCATGTATCCAAAGTGTCTTCATCCTGTGTGATATGGGTAGATCCGCATTTTGGGCATACTGCCGGTTTGCCGCCTTTTTGTACGATCGTTTCGCCGCAGTCATCACAGTAATATGCCGGGATTCTATGCCCCCACCATAACTGTCTGGAAATACACCAGTCGCGGATATTTTCCAGCCAGTGCAGATATGTTTTTGTATAACGTTCCGGAACAAATTTCAGTTCCCCTTTATCAATTGCTTCGATCGCAGGTTTTGCAAGTTGATCCATCTTTACAAACCACTGCGGTTTAATCATCGGCTCAATCGTTGCTTTACAACGGTCATGCGTGCCGACTGCATGCGTGTGTTCTTTAATCTTAACCAGGTATCCCTGTTCTTTTAAGTCTTCTACGATTGCTTTTCTCGCCTCATATCGGTCCATACCCGCATACTTTCCGCCAAGTTCATTAATCGTAGCATCGTCATTCATGATATTGATTTCCGGAAGATTGTGTCTCTTTCCAACTTCAAAATCATTTGGATCATGTGCAGGCGTGATTTTTACGCATCCGGTTCCAAATTCTTTGTCTACGTATTCATCCGCAATGACCGGGATCTGGCGGTTGCACAGAGGCAGCTCCAACATCTTGCCTACCAGGTGCTGATATCTTTCATCATCCGGATGAACGGCTACTGCCGTATCTCCAAGCATCGTTTCCGGACGTGTTGTTGCAATTTCTACTACTTCATCACTTCCGACAACCGGATAATTAATGTGCCAGAAATGTCCTGCCTGATCAACGTGTTCTACTTCCGCATCAGAGATCGAAGTCTGGCATACCGGACACCAGTTAATGATTCTGGAGCCTTTATAAATATAACCTTTGTTATATAAATTAACGAATACTTCTTCTACTGCCTTCGAACATCCTTCGTCCATGGTAAAACGCTCTCTGTCCCAGTCACAGGCAGAACCTAATTTTTTTAATTGGTTAACGATTGTTCCGCCGTACTCTTCTTTCCATTCCCAGGCATATTTTAAGAATTCTTCTCTCGTAAGATCAGATTTTTCAATTCCTTCCTTTTTTAACTTTTCAACAACCTTTACTTCTGTCGCAATACTTGCATGGTCTGTTCCCGGCTGCCACAGCGTATTATATCCCTGCATTTTCTTGAAACGGATCAAGATATCCTGCAGTGTTTCGTCGAGTGCATGTCCCATATGAAGTTTCCCCGTAATATTGGGAGGAGGAATGACGATCGTAAATGGTGTTTTGCTTCTGTCTACTTCGGCGTGGAAATACTTTTTATCCAACCATTTCTGATATAATCTATCCTCAATTTCGGATGGATTATAATTTTTTTCTAACTCTTTATTCATCTTTTTGTCTCCTTGTCTATTTATAAAGGAACAGCCCTCCATCCTATCGGATGAAAAGCTGTCTTTGCTTTCTTCTCATACGCATATAATTTTATGCAATCCTTCATTCTCTGTCAAGCGGTTTCCAGTGTTTGCGTTAAATATCCATCCAGTTTCCGCATTTTTTCCTGCAATTGCTGAAGGAATCCATCCATTTCTTTTTCAATCAGGAAAATTTCCGGACAGAACAAGTATTGATCCGGCTGCTGAAAATGTAAAATTTCCAGGATACCGCAATATTCATTTTTCGCTCTCCGATAATTTTCACGATATTCCAGTTTATGAACGATCTTCTCTACATATGGATATGCTTCCATCTGGTATTCATCCACCTCTTCCAATACCGTTTGATATTTCTGATCATAGAATCGGAGCAGGCTTTCCTTCTCCTCAATCTTCTGCTTGAGCGCCTGGATCTCGCGCTCGAGTTCTTCGCTTTCTTCTTCTGACGAAACATCCATTTCCTGCTTTAATGCATAGGCATGGTACGCAAATAAAAACAACGGAACGAGCGTCATAATAAACACGGCAGGTATCACAATATTATTATATATCCTTAACATGATAAGATGAAAGACGATCGAACAGATAAACATTAATCCAAAAGAAAGCACCAAAAGCATCCTGTGATACTGTTTTTTGCGTTCTTCCCGGTGCCGGGCGTGATATTGTTTCCACTTTTCTTTCGACGACTGCAGATCTGCCTTCAGGATAGATACTTCGTCTTCAATCTGCTGTATTTGACTGAAATCATTTTTTAAAACTGCTCTGTTCATAAGAACCGGCATCACGTCTTTTTTTCTCAAATCACCGCCTGCGATCTGCTCCCATCCTTTTTCCAGTATCTGATAAAACATCTGTGCCTTCTCTACAAGCGCAAACAACTGTTCATCCGTCATATTTCCAAGAGAATCCATGTCTTTTTTTATCTGCCTGTTTTTCTCCAGCTCTGCTTCATATAATTTTATCAGACGTTGTCTTTCATCCATCATTCTACCTCCTTACGGTAGTCCTTTTTCCATTGTTCCAGTATTTTCTTTTTTTGCTGATGATTTGTCATGTTCCCTGCATCCTGCCGCTGTCGTTCCCATTCATTTCTCCAGTTATTCCACTTCTTGATAAAAGCAGGATAATCGGAACCTGCCATGATTTTAACGGAGGCAAATTCTCCCTGCATCATCAGGATCGCATAGTACGCGTGCAGGATGTGCTTTCTGCCGCTGATCTCATATGCCTCATAAAAATACGCGGCGGCATGTTCAAAATCCCATTGATGTGCATAACAAACACCCATATTATAACAGGTTTTTGCATTTTTTTCTATATAATACGCCTGACGATAATAATGCAATGCCCGGTCGTACCTGTGCTGTTTGATATATTCATCTGCCAGACGGTTTTTGCGTTCCCCATCCGTCATTTTTTCATATCGATCATATTTTTTCATCAGTACATTGATTTCCTGAGGAAGAAAGTAATTCCGGCACGTAATGATCTTTTCCAATTTTTCTTTTTGTGTTGAAAGCCTGTCCCATTCCTGTTCCAGATCCCGGATCCCTAATTCCGATGATATCCACATCACAAGGCTTTCTGGTATCTCTTCTTCCACAAAGAAAATAAAATATTCCCGGATGTAGTAACATAACTCCTCATAGGTGGAAATCTCCTGATGAAAAGAAGAAAACCGGTATGTATTTTCCGCTTCTTTTGTTTCACATAATATTATCTGTCCCATATTAACGTTCCTTTCGTCACGGCAGCTTAAACTCTTCCTGATAGATGATACCTTTTCCTTCCCTGGTGATCCCAAATCCCATATCATATACCGTAATCTTTAATGTCTTGGGTCCCGTACAATAAATGTGCAGTTTCCATTTTGTCGTGCGCACAGGATATTCCTGTTTTATATGGAGCGGCAGTCTGATCGTCAGCTTCTGCCGGCTGACAGAATGCACGCCTTCAATCTCCAGATCCTCACATTCATCCATGAGAAATTGTACGCTGCCTTCTGTCACAAACCAAAATTCTCCTGGCTGGATAATCGGCACAAAGACATCTTTCTGTCCGTGATGAAATGCGCGGATCCCCCAGTAATACAAATGATGATCCTGTGTATAGACCGTATATTCCTGCCGTTTATCCTTCAACCAGAAAACCGCTCCATTCGCAAACAGATGATTCCCCATAAATACTCTTCTGCCGCTACACAAAGAAGCCAGGCTCATCTTCATCCATTCTCCTTCAAATTCTTCTCCGACTAAAAATACATTTGCAATATTGCCGTGATTCAGCCTGTCCGCCGCCTGCTTTGTAAAAAATTTATCTTTACTCTTTTCCGACTGCAGCTCATCAATCTTTTCTTCCCGCCTTTTCACAAGGCATATTTTCCCTTGCCGCTGAAACTTCAGATAAGAAAAGGAATGCCTGTGAAATTCAAATACCCCGGTTTCCTGTTTTCGGATTGTCCGATTTTGTGCCAGAATATAAGCTGCAAAAGCGTCTTCTTTCGGGATCAGATACACGCCTTCCTTCTGAACAGCAAGCACTTCTTTTGTCATACGCTCAAACACAAGGACTACCCTGTCTTCGTCATTTTTCTTATAGCTTCCTGCAAACAACAGGCGTTCTTCCAACGACGTTGGACAGGAGACCTTATCCAGATCCTGCAGTTCCTTTCCGTCAAAGGTACTTATATAACATATATCATTTGTAAAATCAAATCCATAATCCATTTTCTACTCCTATAGCCACGGCTCCATCGATTTCTCGATCATATATTCCGTCCGGTCAAACTGCTCCATCAGATCATATACTTTATCGCTGTGGATCACCGATAACATCTCATTGATTTTGTGATACTTTAATCCCTTGCCTTTCATGGCACCGGATTCAATCGTTATAGACTCCCGGTGCTTCTTCTCATCGCCCTCAATTGTAACATAGATGTCCGGATGTTCATCAATGAACGGGCGGAAATAACCGATATACACACCACTCAAGATTTCTGTCATAGGCATCTCCCAAATGATTCCCTGTTTCCCCGTCTGACAATGCATGATTACCTGATAATCCGCCAGACCCCGGAATGTCACAAAGGACATACAGTACAATTTCTGCGGAAGACTGATCTTTTTCTCAAATCTCAGGAAAAAGGCGAGATAAATATCGCGGTCGACAAGATCCTCGATCACTTTTAAGGCCAATCCTTGTTCCGCCTCATCCAGCGTCTCCTTCTTTGATATACTGTGAAGCCATGATAACGGATAATGGATATCCTGCCATCCGCACTGCTGCATAAACTGCATCAGATAGGATACAAAGGAGTCTTTATATGTCTTACCATTTGCAAAGTACCATTTCCCGAATTCTTCTAAGACAAAATGCGATAATTTCTCATTCTTTTTGCATCTCTTAACATATTCCAAAAAGATAATTTCCATGTCTTCATTCAAATTCTGATTTTCCGCCGCTTTCACGATTATATATTCCGTATAGTCCCGGTTGAAAATACCACATTCCATTCCCCGCTTCCACAGATCAATATGATATTCGGCTTCCAGCGGAATATGCTGCTGCAGATAGAGGAGGATTTTTTTATCATATACATGATTATAAAATAAGTTTTCACAAATATGCGCGGTAAAAGAGGACTTCATTCCATTTAATTGATCGATCAAATGAAAGGCCGCCTTTTTCAACAATTCCGGTTTTACCTCTTCAAAGCCGTAACGCTCCATCCCCTTCACTGCTTCATCATAGAATTCCCGGCTGATAAAATATTCAATCACAGAGATTCGGTTTTTCTCCTGAATCTTTTCCCAGCGTACCTGTTTCAAAAAATCTTCCAATGCTGCATATTCTTCATTTCTGTAATAATAATCCAAAAGCAGCTCCAGGATTATCTCCTTTAATTCGCCGCTGATCATTTGTGAATTCTGCATACGAAGCGCCGTCTGGATATCGTCTTTCACAAAGGACGTCTTTTGTCTGAAGAAACTTGCTTCCTTGATCAGCAACTTTTCATGTACAACATGATGCTGCCTACAGATTTCATAATACCGTTCCTCATCAAGAACGGATTCCATCTTCCAGGAAATCGAAGAAATATATGGATTCCCCTCTTTATCATAAAACACGAGCATAAAGCAGTCAGAATAAATATCGCAATATGCAGTACCGTCTTTCATTTCATAGACATCCAGCTGCTCTTTCTCCAGATGTTTGACAACTACCGTTTGCATAAATGGATTGCTGCAGACGATCTTCTTTTTAAAGATTATATTCGGAAGCACAGCGATCATCCGGTCTTCCCTGATCAGATGAGGAAGATATTTTTGATATAAATAAGCATACAGATCGGATATCCGCTCCTGTTTCACGGAATCAAGAACAAACATCTTGATCTTAGGCTGATAAGATCGTACAATCTTTCCATACGATGCTTCATTCTTGCATA
>DVKZ01000129.1 GCA_018715775.1 Candidatus Fimousia stercorigallinarum
CCGCGATCGTGGCATTTTGTGTTTATGGAATACTTCTTCCAATCTTAGCAAGAATAGAAGCGCATGAGGAAAGGGGAACGATATAATGAACCGAAGAATAAAAGAGCATACTGTCCCATTGTCGTTCCATAAAAAAGATCGATAAGCAGGCCGCAGAAGAAACCGACGATGAGGCCTTCTTTCCGTCCGCGCATCATCGCAATACAGACAACAAGCGCCAACATAACATTCGGTGCTGTATCCGCCAGCTTTAAAAAACTGAAAACGGATGTCTGCAATAAAAAACTTATGATAATTGCAAATGTATAAAAAATTCCTCTGAGTAACATCTTTCACTATTCCTTAACTGTTTCATCCAATACAACCGTTTCTTTTACTTCCTGGATCACCAACACTTCTTTTAAATGCTGAAAATCAACAACTGGTTCAATTCTGGCCGTTTTCGTCAGATCATCCGTGCTCTCCTCTACTTCCGTAACTGTTCCGATTGTGATCCCTTCCATAAACTTTGAACTGATATTTGAAGTTACCAATTCATCTCCTTCTTTTACTTTCGAATCTTTATCCAGATAAACAACTTCCAGATATCCTTTGTTCATTGTCTCAGTACTTCCTTTTACAATACAGTTATCCTGCGTGGAAAGCACCATAGCACTGACCATACTCGTATCGTTGATCACGGACCGCACTTTTGAATAATGATCACTGACCTCATAGATAATACCAACAAGACCATTACCCGCAATTACATTCATATCCACTTTCATGCCGTCTTCCGATCCCTTATCAATGACAAAAATATCAAACCAGTTTCCACTTCCTTTGCTGATCACATTCGCTCCGGTCTTCTTATAATCAGAATACCGTTTATCCAGGTCATACAATTCTTCCAGCCTCTGCAGCTTATACGTATCCTGAGAAAGATTTTGATTTTCCTGCCTTAATGCATTGACGAGATTCGTCAATTCTTCATTTTCTTTCTGAAGTTCTTCATTCTCCTCCATTGCATTCTGCCTGTCAATAATGCTATTGCCGATTTTATTGATTCCCTTTTGCATCGGCACAATGGTGATCCCGGCAATATTCGATAAAACCGCCAGATTGGACGGTGCAAATGTACTGACTGCCATTAATATCAAACAAAGTGAAACAAAAATGATCAGCATATGCTTTGGACTGATCCGATTTTTTCTTCTATTCTTCATTGTCCCTTCCTTTCTCAGAACGTTATTATGAAATTAAAAAAGGTTCTGTTCTCTGAGGCTGACATAACTGCAGTCTCCAATAATAATATGGTCAAGCAGGGGAATTTCCATGAAATCTCCCGCCTTTTTAATCATCTTCGTACTTTTCAGATCCTGCATACTCGGTGTCGGATCACCGGAAGGATGATTATGAATCAGAATAATATAGACTGCTTCATATTTTAATGCTTCTATAAAAATCTCCCTGGAAGAAGCCATAGAAAGATTCACGGTTCCTTCCGAGATCATATGTTCCCGAATAATCCTATTTTTCCCATCCAGGAGGAGTAATAACGTCTTTTCGCGCTTCTCATGCCGCAACTGTTCCATATAATACTCTGCAATGGAACGTGGAGATCGTACGGAGAACCTCTGTTTTCTTTTCAGTTTTGCAAGACGCTTCGCCAGTTCTGCACAGGCTTCTAACTCCAGTGCCTTGACTCTTCCGATTCCATTGATCTTCATCAGATCTTCTTTTGTCGTATAGTATAATCCGAGCAGCCCCGGATATTCTTTTTTATGATTCAATACTGCATACGCCAGATCGATCGACCGAAGCTTTTTTGTTCCTGTTCGCAGGATTACCGCCAGAAGTTCGGCATCGGACAAACTTTCGATCCCTTTTTCAAACGCTTTTTCGTATGGCCGTTCGGATTCCGGCAGTTGCTTTACTGTTAAATGTGTATTCATATCTGTCTCCTTTTACTATATTTTTTGTAAAAGGAACTCTCAAAATGTATAAAAATACCAAATAAACTCCTCTGTTTAATATTAACACAGGTTGTCACTCTTGTATACAAGCGAAAAGTTTTAATTTTCTTAATTTTTTCTTATACAGACATTATTTGAATAATCATTTTCTATTTGTCATTTTTTGTTTGGTTTTCCAAGTGGATCAGCCCTTTTTCGACATTTCGCTGTAACGATTTCATAATACCGAATTTCGCATGATAATATGTCAATCCCCCCTGAAAATAAACGGCATAAGGCGGTTTGATCGGTGCGTCTGCGCTAAGTTCAATAGAAGAACCGGATACAAAAGCTCCTGCTGCCATGATCACATCGCTATCATACCCCGGCATTGGCCATGGTTCCGGAACAACATAGGAATCGACCGGCGCTGCAGCCTGGATTCCTTCACAAAAAGCAATGACCATATCCGGATTGCCAAACTCAACCGCCTGAATAATATCGTGTCTGGACTCCGTTCCATTCGGAACAACTTTAAATCCCAGTTTTTCATATACATTTGCGGCAAAAATCGCTCCTTTTAGCGCTGCGCTGACAACAACCGGAGCTAAAAACAGACCTTGAATAAATTTTTCATTCACACCAAGTGTTGCTCCGACTTCTTTCCCAAGTCCCGGTGTTGTCAGACGATATGCCGCATTTTCCACACATTGTTTCGTACCGCAGATATATCCGCCGATCGGAGCAAGCCCGCCGCCCGGATTTTTGATCAATGAGCCGACAACCATATCCGCTCCAACGTCCCCCGGTTCCAATTCTTCTACAAATTCCCCATAGCAATTATCCACCATGCAGATAACATCCGGCTTGATCGATTTTACGAAAGCAATCAATTCTCCGATTCTTTTTACAGATAACGTTGGTCTTGTTGCATATCCTTTGGATCTCTGGATGGTCACAAGCCTGGTGCGTTCATTGATCGCCTGCCGGATCCCGTCAAAATCAAACTTTCCGTCATCAAGAAGATCTACCTGTGCATACGTTACACCGTATTCTGCCAGTGACCCGTTCGACGGACGGATACCGATCACTTCTTCTAAAGTATCATATGGCTTTCCAACCGGCGATAAGATTTCATCCCCCGGACGCACATTTCCGGCAAGCGCGATCCCGAGAGCATGCGTTCCGCATGTGATCTGCGGCCTTACAAGAGCATCTTCTGTGTGGAAAACATCTGCATAAATCGCTTCCAGCGCTTCCCTTCCGATATCATTATATCCATATCCGGTCGTTCTTCCCAGATGTGCTTCACTTAGCTGATTTTTCTGCATTGCCGTCAATACTTTCAGCTGGTTATATTCGGCGATCCGGTCGATTTCCTGAAATCGCTCTCTTAGTCTCTCTTCAATATCAGAACAAAACTGATATACTTCTTCATTAATTCCTAAATTGTTATAATACTGTTTTAACATACTATTCCCCGATCCCTTATGATCTTTTTCATATATTGTAAAATTGCATCATCATTTTCAAATTTTTGTTTTTCGATCATGATCACATCTCGTTCTCTTCCAAACCAGGTCAACTGCCGTTTTGCGAAATGTCTCGTATCCCGTTTCAGGATATAAACGGCCTCTTCCAGAGAAATCTCACCATCCAGATAACGGAAGATCTCTTTGTATCCAAGTCCCTGCATAGAAACAAGCGATCTATCATACCCTTCTTCTTTCAGCTTTTTCACTTCTTCGACAAGTCCCTGTTCCAGCATCTGATCGACGCGCCTGTTAATCCTGTCATACAATACCGGTCTTTCGTGCGTCAGCACAAAATAGGCAAAACGATACGGCGAAACGCGGTTTCGTTCTCTTTCATTATGTACTGAAATCGGTTCCCCGGTCTCTTTATAGTATTCCAGCGCCCGGATCACCCGTTTGACATTGTTTTCATGAATCGCCTCCGCTCCGGCCGGATCAACTTTTGCAAGCATTTCATGCAAAAAATGATTGCCTTTTTCCTGCGCAATTTTTGCCAGTTCCTTTCGATAACTTTCATCCATTTTGGTATCTGTAAACTGTATATCGTACAACAGTGCCTGTATATAAAATCCGGTCCCTCCGACGATGATCGGTATCTGTCTCTTTGCATATATGCATTCCAACGCTTCTTTTGCCATCTGCTGAAATCTGGCAACATGGAATTCATCCTTCGGATCAAGAACGTCCACCAGATAATGATCGACTCCTTCCATTTCTTCCGGCATGATCTTTGCCGTACCAATATCCATTTTTTTATACACCTGCATAGAATCCGCAGATATCACTGCTCCATTTATTTCTTTTGCGAGGCGGATCGACAGACTGGTCTTGCCCGCCGCCGTCGGCCCAGTTAAAATAATCATCGGTTTCATTGCTATACAATCCTCTTAAATTTCTTTTCAATCTCTGTTTTCGTCATAGAAATCATTGTCGGACGTCCATGCGGACAAGTATATGGATTTTCACACTCCATCAATTCTTCCAGCAGATGCTCGACTTCCGGTATACTGATGTTCTGATTTCCTTTTACCGCCGCTTTACAGGCCATAGATGCAATCTTATCTGTGATCAGATCCATATCTGCCATGACATTTTCTTCCATCACGGAATCCAGCAGTTCAATAAAAACTTCCTGTTCTCCTAATCCATATAGATTTGCGGGAACTGCACGGATACAGTATTCCCTTCCGCCAAATTCTTCAATCACAAATCCCAGTTTTTCAAATTCTTTTCCAAACTCTTTGAGCACATCGGCTTCTTTCATCGATAAACTCAAAATCATTGGCGGAGCAAGCTGCTGACTGTAAATTTCTTTCTTTTCCAGCCCTTTCATCAACTTTTCATAATTCACTTTTTCGTGTGCCGCATGCTGATCCATAATATAAAATTTATCTTCCAATTCTAGCAGCCAGTACGTTGCAAACAATTGTCCGATAATTTTAAACTTCAGCTTCCACTGCTCTTTGACTTCCGGTTCGTCCAAGAAGGAAATCTGTTTTTCTTCCTTTGTCTCATATACCGGAGTTTCTCTTAAATTTTCCCGGACAGCATCTCTGATTTCCCGTTTTATCTCATTGACTTTAACAGAAACCGTCTCTGCCGATTTTTCCTGTTGCTCTGGTCTTTTTGTTTTTTCCTTCTTTTCCGGAAACAGGCGGTCAATTTCTTCTTTTGATTCTTTTCCAATTGCATCTGTGCGGACCATTCGGCTTCTTCGGACTTCTTCAAACGGCTCCGGCATTTCTTTCCTTTTCTTCGGTACAACAGAAGATTTCGGTTTTGCCCGGCTTACCAACGGCACTTCCGGTATCAGATTTTTCTGCTGTAGAGCTTCTCTGACCGCTTCATAGACAACATGATACAATCGCTCTCCATCTGAAAACCGTACTTCCATTTTCGTCGGATGCACATTGACGTCCAGTGTTTCCGGCGGCACCTCGATCATCAATGCCGTAAATGGATATTTATGCTTCATATTATACGTTTTATAAGCGTCCTCAATGGCGCGGCTGATAATCGGATTTTTAATATATCTTCCATTAACAAAATAATTCTCATACCCCCGGTTACCGCGCGAGATCAATGGTTTTCCGATATACCCCGAAATCTTGATCTCCTCTTTTTCTTCTTTACATTCTAAAAGGCTTTTTGCAATATCCCGTCCGAAAATATGATAAATAACATCTTTCAAGTTTCCATTTCCGGGGGTCGCAAGCTTATTCTGATTGTTATGCACCAATTTAAACGAAATCTCCGGATGGCTCATCGAAAGCTGCCGAATCATCGATTCAATATAAGATGCTTCGGTCATAGATGTTTTCAAAAATTTTCTTCGCGCCGGTACGTTGTAAAATAAATTCCGCACGATAAATGTAGTCCCTTCCGGACATCCAATATCCTCAAACGAGATCTCTTTTCCGCCGTGAATCTCATAGCGACTTCCCGACAAGCTTTCTGCCGTCTTACTGATCAGCTCAACCTGCCCGACTGCAGCAATACTCGATAACGCTTCACCGCGAAAGCCGAGAGACGAAACATTCAGTAAATCATCTACCGAACGGATCTTACTTGTCGCATGACGCAAAAAAGCAGTCCGGATCTGATCTTGTTCAATTCCGGACCCATTGTCTGTTACGCGGATAAATTTAATCCCGCCTTCTTTGATCTCTACGGTTATGGCATTTGCTTTTGCATCCACCGCATTTTCTACTAATTCCTTCACAACAGAAGAAGGACGCTCCACGACCTCTCCTGCTGCAATATTATCAATGGTATACTGATCTAACACTTTAATTTCCGGCAATGTTATCACCTACATTTTTGCCCTTTCTTGAAGCTCATATAAATAGTTCATCGCGTCGATTGGTGTCATATGCGATAAATCCACATCTCTAAGTTCCAAAATAACCGGATGAGGCTGCTGCTGCGGTTCAATCTGATCAAAAAATGACAATTGCTGCGGATCTTCGATATATTCTTCACTCTCTTTTGCCTTATTTAGCATATCATTTTCTGTCAGTTTCACTGCGATCTCTTTCGCCCGTCGTATTACCTGATCCGGCACTCCCGCCAGCTTTGCAACTTGGATCCCATAACTTTTATCCGCGCCTCCGCGGACAATTTTTCGCAAAAAGACGATATCATCCCCCTGTTCCTTGACCGCAATGCAATAATTATTCACACCAGAGATCCGGTCTTCCAGCTCTGTTAATTCATGATAATGCGTCGCAAATAACGTTTTTGCTCCAAGCAGCTTTGTATTGCTGATATATTCAACCACTGCCCAGGCAATGCTGAGCCCGTCAAAGGTACTTGTTCCGCGGCCGATCTCATCCAGGATCAGCAGGCTGTGTCTCGTTGCATTCCTTAAAATATTCGCTACTTCACTCATTTCTACCATAAAAGTACTCTGCCCGGATGCAAGATCATCCGAAGCGCCAACTCTCGTAAAAATACGGTCCACCAGACCGATCCTCGCGGATTTTGCCGGTACAAAAGAACCGATCTGAGCCATCAACACGATCAGAGCAGTCTGACGCATATAGGTTGATTTCCCGGCCATATTGGGACCGGTAATAATCGATATCCTGTTTTTACCGTTGTCCAAAAACGTATCATTAGCAATGAACATATCATTCGTGATCATCTTTTCTACAACCGGATGACGACCATCCTTAATATCAATAATGCCCCGCTTGTTCAATGTCGGCCTTACATAGCCATTTTGTTCTGCCACATAAGCAAGCGAAGCCATCACATCCAATTTTGCGATTGCATTGGCACTCCTTTGCACTCGTTCAATCTCCGCTGCAAGTTTTTCCCGAATATTCACATACGTATCATACTCCAGCGCATATAATCGTTCTTCTGCCCCGAGGATCGTATCCGCAAGCTTATCCAGTTCTTCTGTCGTATAACGCTCTGAATTTGCCAGGGTCTGTTTTCGGATATAGTGTTCTGGAACAAGATTTTTAAATGAGTTTGTTACTTCTATGTAATAACCGAATACTTTGTTAAATCGAATGCGCAGTTTCTTGATTCCGGTCGCTTCCCTCTCCCGTTCTTCCAGATCCGCCAGCCACTGCTTGCCTTCCGTTTTCGCTTTTTTTAACTGATCGATCTGTTCAGAAAATCCGTCTTTGATAATTCCTCCTTCTTTGATCTGAATCGGAGGATCCTCAATGATCGAACGTTCCAGAAGATCGTATAAATCTTCTAAAGTATCCAGTTCTTCGTAAATATCCGCCAGCATCCCCTTCTTAAAATCCGATAACAGCGTTTTTATATACGGAAGAAGTTTTAGAGAGGATTGGAACGCAACCAAATCCCTCGGGTTTGCAGAACGATAACTTACTTTTGTCATCAGACGTTCCATATCATAAATCGGTCCCATATATTCCCGCAATTCTTCTCTTGTGATCACCGCATGATTTAATGCTGAAATCGCATCAAGTCGTTCTTCGATCGCATCTTTTCTTACAAGAGGCTGTTCAATATAACGGCGCAGCAAACGTGCTCCCATTGCAGTCTTCGTTTTGTCCAAAACCCATAGCAAGGAGCCTTTTTTCTGTTTTTCCCGCATCGTCTCACACAGTTCCAGATTTCTCCTGCTCGCGCTGTCAATCAGCATATAGTCAGAAGTAATATATGGAATGATCTTTGTCAAATGTTCAAGCGAGTGTTTTTGTGTCTCATTCAAATAGCACAGAAGTGCTCCCGTCGCAACAACACAGAGAGGAAAATCCGTAATACCAAGGCCGTCCAGCTGATCAATATGAAATTGTTTTTTTATCATTCGTATACCGTTTTCTTCATCAAAATAATAGTGATCCACTGTTGAAATACTGATATGCAGACGATCCTTTAAAAATTTCAGATCAATGCCGCTGATAAAAAAGGCATCATTACAGATAATCTCAGCCGGAGTAAACTTAAAAATCTCATCCATTAATTTTCCTGCATCGTCGATCGTCGTTGTGCGGAAATCTCCTGTTGTAATGTCTACAAAAGAAATGCCGTATTCCCCATCTCCACAGTAGATACACATCAAATAATTGTTCTTTGTTTCATCTAAATTCTGTGTTGAAATATTCGTTCCGGGTGTTACGATCCGAACGACTTCTCTTTTTACAATTCCCTTTGCCGATTTCGGATCTTCCACTTGTTCACATATACCGACCTTATAGCCCTTTTCAATCAGCTGATTCAAATACGTATCACAAGCATGATACGGCACGCCGCACATCGGCGCTCGTTCATCCTGTCCGCAGTTTTTCCCCGTTAATGTAATTTCCAGTTCCTTTGATGCAATAATCGCATCTTCAAAAAACATTTCATAAAAATCCCCCAGGCGATAAAACAAAATACAGTCCTGATTCTGTTTTTTTATTTCCAAGTACTGTTCCATCATGGGAGTATATTTTGCCATATTATGCCTCCTGTGCCATTTCTCCTATATAGTAAAATCCTTTCGCCTCTTTCAGGACAACAGGAACAATCGTTCCGATCAGATCCTGTGATCCTTTAAAATGAACCAAAACATTGTTCGTCAGACGTCCGGTCACCATCGTTTCATCATGGTCATTCGGTGTTTCGACCAGAACATCCATTGTCCGTCCCACGTAGCGGTCAACATTATCTTTTGACGCTTCACCGACTACTTTTAACAATCTCTGGAAGCGGTCTTTGATCACATCTTCCGGTACCTGATCTTCCATAGCTGCTGCCGGAGTCCCCGTACGTTTCGAATAAATGAAGGTATAGCAGCTGTCGTAGTTTACTTTCTTTACAACATCTACCGTTTCTAAGAAATCTTCTTCTGTCTCACCAGGGAATCCGACAATAATATCCGTTGTAAAAGAAACATCCGGCACTTTTGCGCGAATCTTTTCCACCAGCGCAAGATACTGTTCCTTCGTATAATGACGGTTCATCTTCTTTAAAATCCGGGAACTTCCGGATTGAACCGGAAGATGTACATGATTACATACTTTTTTCGACTGCGCCAATACATCGATCAATTCATCAGACAAATCTTTCGGATGCGGCGTCATAAAACGAATTCTCTCGATCCCTTCAATTTTTTCAATTTCACGCAGCAGCTGCGCAAATGTCATCGGCTCCTCAAGCCCTTTCCCATAAGAATTTACATTCTGACCGAGAAGCATCACTTCTACAACACCCTCTGCCGCCAGTTTTTCAATTTCCCGGATGATATCTTTCGGATTCCGGCTTCTTTCCCGTCCCCGTACATAAGGAACAATACAGTAGCTGCAGAAATTGTTGCATCCGTACATAATATTAACGCCGGACTTAAAACTGAATTTGCGCTCACTTGGCAGATCCTCTACGATCTGATCCGTATCTTCCCAGATATCGACGATCATGCTGTCAGAATCTACACGACGCTTCATAATCTCCGCCAGCTTAAAAATATTATGTGTCCCAAAGATGATATCTACAAATCGATAACTTTCCTGAATTTTTTTTACTACGAGTTTTTCCTGCATCATACATCCGCACAGGCCGATCAGCATATTCGGGTTTTTCTGCTTTATTTTTTTTAAATGACCCAAATGTCCATAGACTTTCAGATTTGCATTTTCACGTACGGTACAAGTATTGAACAAAACAAAATCCGCTGTTTCATCTTCTGTTTCCACATATCCCATCTGTTCCAGGATACCAAGTAATTTTTCCGAATCCTTCGCATTCATCTGACATCCAAAGGTCACAATTTTGCAAGTCAACGGGCGACCCATCTTCCTGCTCTGTTCATTTACCCAAAGTTTCATTTCCTCTATATAATGCTGCTGTCTCTGGCTTTCTGTTGTATATGTTAAATTTTCCATTTCAAATCTCCTGTGCATAATAATAATCTTGTTCGAAATCATGACATACAGATTTAATTATAGCAAGAAACATTCGAAATAGCAAGACAGCAAAAAAGCCGGGATATCCCAGCTTTTTTCCTGCTATTTTTCATTTGCCATTAATTCGATAATATTCCCTTCACAATCTTTCACATAATGAATATACAGATCCGGTTTATCCACATAAGTGCGGCTGACCCGTTTTCCGACATATGTCCCTCCGGCTTCCACCAGTTTTTTTGTCGTTTCGTCTATATCATCAATCTGAATTGCAATATGTCCGAGTCCGGTCATATTAATTGTTCCAGGTGCGGAATCATCCTGCATATTATATTGAAAAATTTCCAACTGCGCACCATCCGGATCATCCGGGAAAACAAGTGCTATCCCTCTGATCTGAGTTCCTTCCATTCCGGTTAGCCTGGCAGCAAAATCACCGGTAATCTCTTTTTCCGGCGGTACCTGCACACATCCAAATACCGTTTCATAAAAGGCAGCCACTTTTTTCCAATCCTTCGCATTAATATTTACATGCAGTAATCTGTTCATTTTTTGTACTCCTTTTTTCTTATCGTATTTTATTTTTCTATTATTTATTATACCGAATCTCCTTTTATTTTCCTACCGCTTTTTATAAATATTGTTTGATTAGTTATATTTATTGCTCTGATATCGGATTTTCATTGTTAAATTCTTTTCAATATATTAAAATAGATGAAGATATTTTACATA
>DVKZ01000130.1 GCA_018715775.1 Candidatus Fimousia stercorigallinarum
TTGATATAAGGCACAATGAATATTTAAATAAGGCAAAACAAAAAAGAGAAGCTTTAGACGATCTGCAATTTATTGAATATTTATATAATCGAGTATACTCATTATTGTATCTGTTGAGGCTTAAAGCGAAAAGAGAAAAACTGATTACAGAGAAAAATTAAAGACGAAAAAAAATTTATTGTCCTTATTGACAATACGCTGATGAGGCTCATCACAGTGCAGCGAACAGTTATACCAAGATTATGGATTATTTTACTCCCCTTCTCTGGCTTGGTATGACTGCAACTCCAGACAAGAGAGATGATCATCTGAAAGGTAAAAACATTTATGAGATTTTCAAACATCAGATCGCTTATGAGATTCGTCTTCAGGATGCGATGGAAGAGGACTTGTTATGTCCATTTCATTATTTTGGAATCACAGATTTGAAGATGATATCAGATGAAGGAAAATCAAAAGAAGAAAAGGTGGAGAATTTCAGATATTTGACTTCAGATGACAGAGTACAAAATGTCATGGAAAAAGCAGACTACTTTGGCTACAGTGGTGATCGTGTAAAAGGACTCATTTTCTGCAGCCGGATCGATGAAGCGAGGAAACTGTCAGAAAAATTTAATGTGAAGGGGTGGCGGACACTTGTACTTAGTGGAAGCGATTCTGAAAACGCGAGGGCAGCAGCGATTGAGAGGCTTGCTGGCGATGAAGGAGAAGATGCTCTGGATTATATTATTTCTGTTGATATTTTTTCAGAAGGTGTGGATGTTCCTGAGATTAACCAGGTCATTATGCTGCGGCCCACGGAATCTCCGATCGTGTTTATTCAGCAATTGGGACGAGGACTGCGTAAGGCAGACAATAAGGATTACGTTGTCATTCTGGATTTTATTGGAAATTATCATAATAATTTTATGATCCCGATTGCTTTATCTGGAGATCGCAGTTATAACAAAGATAATCTGCGACGATATATTACTGAGGGAGGACGTGTGATTCCTGGTTCCAGCACGGTGCATTTCGATGAAATCTCAAGAAAACGAATTTTCCAGGCGATTGATAATGCGAATTTTACTGACATTAAGTTGATGAAAGAAAATTATTTCAATCTGAAAAATAAACTGGGACACATTCCCAAATTAATGGATTTTGATAAATATGGTGAAATGGACGTCCTTAGAATCTTTGATAATCAAAATCTGGGATCATATTACAAATTCCTTGTAAAATATGAAAAAGAATACAAGATCCGTTTGACAAAGGATCAGGAAAAAATGGTAGAATTCATTTCCAGAAAGTTTGCGAGTGGTAAGAGAATCCATGAATTAGAATTATTGAGTCGTTTGTTGACTTATCACCATGGAGTTTTGTCGATGCTGAAAAAGACATTGTCAGAAAAGTACCAACGGAATATGGATAAAAACTGTGAAGAAAATATTATTAACATTATGACGAATGAATTTCCGTCCGGTTCCGGGAAAAAGAGATATGAGCAATGTATTTTTCTTGAGCGGGAAGGAGAGGAGTATGGGATATCAAAAGCTTTCTCAGATATGCTGGAAGATCAGAATTTCTATGAGATTGTTTCGGAATTAATTAAATTTGGCATGTCCAGATATAGGAAGAATTATGAGAAAAGTTATCAGGATACGGACTTTGTCTTGTATCAAAAATATACGTATGAGGATGCCTGTCGTTTATTGTGCTGGGAAAAGAATGAGGTGCCTTTGAATATCGGAGGATATAAATTCGATAAGAAGACAAAAACATTTCCAGTCTTTATTAATTATGATAAGAGTGAGGATATAAGTGATACAACGAAATACGAAGATCATTTCATAAACGCTCAATCGTTGATTGCGATTTCAAAAAGTGGAAGAAATCTTCAGTCAGAGGATGTTCAGAATTTCTTACATGCTGGCGAACGGGGAATCGATGTCCAGTTATTTGTAAGAAAAAATAAGGATGATAAAATTTCAAAAGAGTTTTACTATTTAGGCCGGATGAAGGCAACGGGACAGGCAAAAGAGTTCGAAATGCCAAATACGGATAAGACCGCAGTAGAAATTGAGTGGGTGCTGGACACCCCAGTAAGAAAAGATATTTATGAGTACATTGTAAATGGATAACTAAAATGGAGAATGATAACATGAAGACAATAAAAGTAGTAGCAGCAATTATCTTGCATGAGGGCAGAGTATTTGCGACTCAGCGGGGTTATGGAGAATTCAAGGACGGCTGGGAGTTTCCGGGAGGGAAAGTAGAAGACGGAGAATCTCTGCAAAATGCCCTGATTAGAGAAATCAGAGAAGAATTAGATACGGAGATTGAGGTAGGAAAATTGTTGGATACTGTCGAATACGACTATCCAAAGTTTCACTTATCCATGGCGTGTTTTCTCTGTACTATAAAATCCGGGAATCTGGTGTTAAAGGAGCATGAAGCGGCAAAATGGTTGGATTCGCATACTTTAGATAGTGTGGAATGGCTTCCGGCCGATCAGGGATTAATTGGGAAAATACGCGAATATTTAATGTGACGTTTAGAGAAAAGAAAAAATAGGTTATTGATACATTGAAAGACCAATGAGATGGCATGAGAAAGGTATCGTTAAGAAGATGAAAATGCAAATTAAAAAAATTGAGGGCGACTTTACAGTATGTAAGGTCGTTGACTTTTCTGAAGTGAATTTTGAAGCAGAATACTGTTTTACAGCGAAAACGGATGAAGAGAATTCTGTTGTTTGCCGAACGGAAGATGTACCGAAGAATACAATCGACGGGAGGACGGATGGAGAGCTTTTCGGGTAGAAGGGATATTGGATTTTTCATTGACAGGTATATTAGCAAACATTTCAGCATTGCTGGCGGAAGCAAACATAGCAATATTTGCTGTGTCTACATTTAATACAGATTATATTTTTGTGAAAAAAGAAAGCGAAATGGATGCACTGGATAAACTGCAAAGGGATGGGGGATATGAGTGTTAGCAGGTTGTCTGGAGAAGAATGATGTAAATGATTACAGAGTATTTATCAAAAGGTTTATACTGCTGGTGGATCTGGCAGGAACCGGAAACTGGCAGAATGGAGAGAGTGCCGTATAATAACATATTTTAACTTCGATGCCCTATAAAGACATCTCCAGCAGAATTCCATGTCAGCAATGACGCTTCTGCGGGAGGTGTCTTTTTCTCAAATTTCCGATTTCATTTCGAATTGAAGTAGATATGGAATCTACGGTAGAAATGAAACTTTTGACTTTTTCTGTTGTAAACATAGGAGGGTCTGTCTACACCGGGAATTCAGGATCCCCAAGTCGTTATAACCGACATCCCTTTGAGTGTGTCTGATAAATATTAAGAAGAAGTATTCCTCACTGAATTCATGGTTCCATTTGCATATTTTTCGTATTTATACGCTAAGCGTATGAAAGATGATAAATGACAAGTATTAGACTTGAGAAAGATGGTTTTTTATAATAATTACAGAAACAAAGTGAGGAGGAAAACAACATGGCAGAAATAAAAGAAATGCCTAAGATTGCTCTTGGAGCATGGGCATGGGGAAATGATGGTACATTTTGAGGAAATCTTACACCGGAGGCTCTTCGGCCGGTATTCGATGCGGCGATGAAAGCAGGGCTCAATCTTTGGGATACTGCATATGTATACGGCATGGGAACTTCTGAAAAGGTTCTGGGAGGCTTTCTTACAACAGTTTCCAGAGACAGTTATCTGATCTCCGATAAATTCACCCCGCAGTGCGCAGATCCCACAGCAGAGAACGCGGTGACCGCTCTGTATGAAAAGAGTGCGGAGCTGCTTGGGACAGATTACATTGATTTTTACTGGATTCATAATCCTGTGGAAGCACCGAAATGGGTGACAGAGCTGATTTCGCTTGCAAAGAGCGGAAAGATCGGCAAGATTGAACTTTCTAACCACAGTCTGGAAGAGATTAAAGAGGCAGCTGATATTCTTGCAAAAGAGGGATTGAAGATTTCTGCAATTCAGAACCACTACAGTCTTTTAAACCGGTCTTCGGAAACTTCGGGAATTTTGGACTACTGCAAAGAGAATGATATCACTTTCTTTTCCTATATGGTGTTGGAGCAGGGAGCCCTGACCGGAAAATACAATACAGAGCATCCATTCCCGGCAGACTCTGACAGGGGAAGAACTTACAATCCGATGCTTCCGCAGCTGGAGAAACTGAATGCAGAGCTGGAGAAGATCGCTGACCGTCACCATGTGGCGACCGCACAGATTCCGGTGGCATGGGCCATCGCCAAGGGAACACTTCCAATTATCGGAGTGACAAAAGTTTATCAGGTGGAAGACGCTGTGAAGGCAGCTGCAATGGAACTGTCTGCAGAAGAGATTGCGATGATAGAGAAACTTGGTGATGAGGCACAGCTCAATGTAATCCGTTACTGGGAGAAAGAGATGAAATAATAAACAGTACACGAATAAGCTCGCTTTTTGACGGGCTTATTCGTAATATTTGATTTCTATCATGCCGTTTTGATCTGTTTCAAAGGCAGTGTTTCTAGTGCCCTTAATGTAGCATCCAGATTAGTACGGTGCCAGTTTGCGACTTTTAGTGGTTCAGATCTTGAGATTCCGGAACCAAAACCGCTCATGCCAACGGAAAGGATACCGGAAGTGCGGAATTCGCTTAATTCCTTTTGCTGGGCAGAAAGAGCGATGAGACCTTCATCAGTATCCAATTCAATACGGTAATTAAACATATCTTCCTGAATGGTTACTTTATGAATGTGGTCATAGGAGATTTCAAGTGCGACATTTTTTTTCAACATAAAGGACATACGCCCGAAAGGCAGCAGTACCAGTGAATTTTCGCACATCTGCAAAACGAAAAACTCATTGGAGAAGAAACGGGCGATTTTCTCACTCAAGTTAGCGGGAGCATACGTTGCAATGATCGTTCGACCTTTGATAGGGGTATAACCTGCATCTTTTATCATATCGTTTACTATTTTTTCACTTGGCATCTTTAAGGCCCTCCTTGTTGTTGTTTTGTTGAGTTAAGTATAGCAGGGAGGAGCGTTAAACAACGAATTCTTTCGCCAATGGCTTTTTTCTTTTCGCAAAATGCAAAAATCCGGAATACTGCTGACATGCAGGAACCGGATTTCGATCAGTCTGTTCGATATTCTTGTTTTGCCTTACGGGATAAAAGGCAGATGTCGCCATTGTCCATTTCCACAGTCTGTTCTTTTAAATGAACGGATTGAATCCGGGAGCGGTTTACCAGAAAACTGCGATGACAACGCCAAAAGGTTTCTCCCAGTTGCTTCGCAAAATGATTCAGACTGCTATTGAATTCTAAAAGCTCATCATCCAAATGCAGCCGTAAGGTGTGGCGATAGCCGACTGCTTCCAGATATAGAATGTGATCGATAGGAATATGGCGTACGGTATCCAAAATTTTGACGGTGCAGTAATTTCCCTGACCGGGACGTTGTGCCTGCATGCGTTCTACAATACTTTCCAGACATTTCTGCACCCGTTTAGTCATAGCATTGCGATCCCCTTTGACAATGTAGTCCAAGGCTTCCAGACGCAGCCGGAATGTTTCAAATGCCAGATTGCTGTGTGCTGTGATAAATACAATGAAACCGCGAGGATCATATTGACGCAGTTTTTGAGCAAGTTCCAGTCCGCTCATTTTGCCGGGAAAATCAATATCAAGAAAATAGATTGCCGGGACAGAGTCTTTCTTTTGTGCTTCTAATAGATCATTCGGGTCATCCAGTGCACGTACAGGTCCCATATCCCCGTCCAGGATTATAATTTGTTCTGTAATAATCTTTTCCAGATTTATTCGAATGAGTGACTCATCGTCACAAATATATACTGGGATCACAAATATTTCCTCCTTTCGTTTATCAGGTTCTTAGACTGCCGGAATGTGCAGTTCTTGTATTAACATGCCATTCTTCAGGTAAGTTCTGGATGCACAGCCGCGGCAACGGGCAACGATGCGGCGGTAACTGGAAAGGCCGGTGCCGTGGCCTTTGCCTTTTGTCGTGTATCCCTTACGGGTGAATGCGTTAAGATCGGGTGTTTTATCATAATTATTTGCTACTGCCAGATACAGGCTCTTTTCTTCTTGCAGAAGAACGATATGAACTTCGCCGTTTGGGGAAGAAGCCGCTTCAATAGCGTTATCTAATAGAATGCCTAATGCGCGAAGCAGATCATCGGTGTCCATTCCCTGCTCTTTCCTTACAGGATTTAATGCTTCCAACACGCCTTTTACGTGCATTTGCCGCATTTTAGCCAGCTTGGTAGCCAGAAGGCTGCGCAGAGGATATAGTTCAATATTGTTCAGTCCGTCCATCTGGGCGATTTCATTTCCGAGTTTTTCATCAAAATAGCTGCTGGTACGTTTCATAAAGTCCTGAATACCGGCCAGATCGCCCTCTTGGGCCTGTAAGGTCAATCCGGAAAACAGATTAGTAAAATCGTGGCGGAAAGCACGAATTTCCTGTTGCAGTTCTTCCAGCAACGCCATATGAGCCTGCTGCTGCAGAATCGTTTCTTCCTGTGCTTTGATTTTATCCTGGCCGGCAGCATACATCGCTGCGAATTGAATCAGGAATAATCCGATTACAATAAGGCTAAAGAAGAAAGTGGCATAACCGGCATCCGGTGTGGTTTCCGGAGCGATCAGCTGAAGCAGCGGCATGATACACATCAATACATAGCAGAGGAATAATGTAAAAATAGAACGGAATCTGCTGCGGAACAGCGCTGAAAAGTAACGGTAAAACTCAGACTTCTTGAGAATAAAGGAAGTGAGTACTGCCACAACCAGAGTTAATGTATAAGGGATATAAAAATGTATAAATACCAGAAAATGCTGACGGTCGAATAAAGGCGAATATTCCTCTACAACTTGTACCATCAGGGAGTTGGCGGTATTGATAATAAAAGTTCCCAGTATGGAAGCTGTAATCGCATGTATCAGGGGTACCCGAAGATTCCGTGACAGCAGCCATCCAAGAATAAATGCTGTAGAAGTGTAGCAAAAAATATCAAACAGGGAAGATGAGGCGATGTCTTCATTGATGCCGATCAGTGTCATTAAGATAGAAATGCCTAAGCTAATCCATTGTAATACTTCGGCACAAATGAAGAAAACAGGCAGCAGACGCCATTTGATTTTCAGACCCAAAATGCCGGTAGACTGAACAAACAGTGCAAAAGACATCATGCCAAAACTATAGATAACTGTTGCAATACGAAATGTTAAACTCATAGTATGATTCCTCGTAAAAAATTTTGTTAATTTAGTATATCAAAGGATGTATTTCATGAAAAGAGAAAAGTGTTAAATGTCGATAAGCGGTTGGAAGCTAAGTTCCGATATATTATAATAGAACTGAATATTAAGTAGAAAGTAGAGATGAAAGTGATGGCAGGAAAATTTGTTTGTACGAATACAGAACCGATTGTTGAGACAAAGCAGGGAAAGCTGCGCGGATTCTGTTTGAATGGAATTTATACTTTTCACGGAGTGCATTATGCAGAGGCAGACCGCTTTCAGATGCCGCATGAGGTAGAACCGTGGGAGGGCGTTCGAGATGCACATTCCTATGGATATGTATGTCCGCTATTACAGCAGGATGAGCCGAATATGGAACTTCTTGTTCCGCATCGTTACTGGCTCATGGATGAACATTGCCAGAATCTGAATATCTGGACGCCAAGTCTGGATCCCAAGGCAAAAAAACCGGTGATGGTATGGCTGCACGGCGGCGGATTTACAGCCGGATCGGCGATTGAGCAGGTGGCATATGAAGGGGATCATTTAAGTCAATATGGAGATGTAGTTGTAGTCAGCATTAATCATCGGTTGAATATACTCGGTTATCTAGATCTGTCCGCATATGGTGAGAAATATGCCAATTCAGCAAATGCCGGAAATGCGGATCTGGTAGCCGCTCTGCAATGGATTCATGAAAATATAGCGTCTTTTGGAGGAGATCCTGAAAATGTAACGCTTTTTGGTCAGTCGGGAGGCGGGGAAAAAGTCATCTGTCTGATGAATACTCCGGCAGCCGATGGATTGTTCCAGAAAGGTATCATCGAAAGCGGAGTTGTCGATCTGGGACCGGATAAAAAAGCAGATGGAAGACCGTTGATCAATGCTATGCTAAAAGAATTAGGATTGTCTGCATCAGAAATAGACGAACTGGAAAGAATTCCTTACGCAAAATTAGTGGAAATTTATAAAAAAGTTCTTCCGGAAATCATTAAGGAAGGTGGATACATCGGCTGCTGGCCGGCGCCGAATGACTGGTATATGGGCAATCCGCGTCATGTCGGATTTACGGAACATGCAAAGACCATACCAGTATTAATCGGAACTGTTTTAGGAGAGTTTTGTTTTGAACCTGGAATAAAGGATAAATACACATTATCGGAAGAAGAACAGATGGAGCTGATCGTGGAAAAATACGGAGAAGAGGCAGAAGAGCTTGCAGCACAGTTTAAAGAGGCTTATCCGGGTAAAAATTTGTCAGATCTGCTTTATGTGGATTTATTTTTCCGCGTGCCGACGAAACAATTGATCAAAAAGCGGATGGAACAGGCGGAAGCCCCGACATTTTCTTATTTGTTTGCATATGATTTCCCGATTGACGGAGGAAAAGTCGCATGGCATTGCTCTGAGATTCCATTTGTATTTCATAATACGGATCGTACGGCGTTATTTAATGTACCGGGGGAAACGGATCGGCTGCAGGAACGGATCTGCAGTGCATTTGTACATTTTGCAAGATATGGAAATCCGGAAATAGCTTCTCTTCCAAAATGGCCGGCATGTGAAAATAGCGATGAGGCAACGATGATCTTTGATGTCGAGTGTAATCTGAGACATAATCACGATGAATTGCTGCTGAAAAGTCTTCAGTCGTGTGATAACAGTGAGAAAATGACGTTGGCGGATACGATCATTGATCAGAAAAAAACAGATGCACCGGTGATCAGGCATTGATTGATCTGAGAAACGGTTCTTGACCTAAAGAAATGTTTAAGTGTTAAAATGAATTTATAATTATTGAAAGTTTAAATTAAGGAGGGAAACAGGATGTGTGACAAAAAAGTAGTTCCGGGAACAGGTGGAGAGCGTTATATACCATATGAGGAACGGACAGGAAATGAATCAATCGTATATTTTACAAGAGATCTGTCTGCGGAAGGACTGAAAAAGATCTATAAAAGGGTGAATGCGGATCTCTCTGGAAATATAGCGGTTAAACTCCATACCGGTGAAAAAAACGGACCTAATATCATTCCACGGGAATGGGTAAAAGAACTGATGAAGGAAGAGCTGCCGGATGCATCGATCATTGAGACGAACACTTATTACGAAGGAGACCGTTATACAACAGAACAGCACAGAGAGACATTGGAAGTCAATGGCTGGACGTTCTGTCCGGTGGATATTATCGATGAAGACGGTACGGAGATGCTTCCGATCAAAGACGGAAAGTGGTTTTCGGAAATGTCCGTTGGAAAGAATCTGCTGAATTATGATTCCCTGCTTGCCTTGACGCATTTTAAGGGACATACGCAAGGCGGTTTCGGAGGTTCCAATAAAAATATCGGAATCGGATGTGCGGATGGACGGATCGGAAAGAAGATGATCCATACAACACCGGGTTCTGATGATATGTGGGATATCAAAACCGAAGAGTTTATGGAAAGAATGACCGAATCGACGAAAGCAACGATCGATCATTTCGGTAAGAAGGTAACTTATGTGAATGTACTTCGTAATATGTCGGTATCCTGTGACTGTGAAGGATGTGCTGCTATGCCGGTCGTAACGCCGAACATCGGGATTGTGGCATCTACGGACATTCTTGCGGTAGATCAGGCATCCGTCGACCTGGTATATGCATTGAAAGAAGAAGATCACAAAGATCTCGTAGAAAGAATGGAAACCCGCCATGGAATGCGTCAGCTTACCTATATGAAAGAAATTGGCATGGGCAATGATAAATATATTCTCATTGATATTGACAATGACGATACACGTATTACATTAGCAGATGCGGTAAAAGATGTAACCCCGTTTGTGGATAAAAAATAAGATACAGGGAGTTCAGAATTTCTGGACTCCCTGTAATTATTTATTTTTCGATGGTATTTAATTTTCGATAAAGAAATGTCAGTAAGATTCCTGCAACACTCAGACCGCATGCGATCAAAAATGCATTCTGATAAGCGCCTGTCTGCGCATAGACATTTCTCATGATCTGAGGGCCAAAATATCCGGCCATAGCAAATCCGATGAACATAATGCCATAGTTGACGCTGTTATGTTTTGCACCGAACTGGTCTGCGGTAAATCCTGGGAATACGCCCATAAAGGAACCGAAACTAATGCCCACGATCGACAGACCGATATAAAATGTTATGATCATATTTAATCCGGAAATATATAAACAGATCAGACCGATGATGGATAAGAAGCACGCTGCCATCAGGGTATTGATCCGTCCGATCTTATCAGAGATATATCCGGCAAGGATTCGTCCAAGTGCGTTAAAGAAAGACAGCAGGGATACCGCTGCACTTGCTGCGATCGCAGTCATGCCGATCATTTCCTGTGCGACAGCAGATGCCTGAGAAATGATCATCATTCCACTGAATGCCCCGCTTGTCAGCAAGATCAACATAACATAGAAGACAGGCGTTTTCATCATCTGTTTCCAGTCCATATCTTTTTTCCCCGTGATGTTGTTTGCCGGAGGCACATAACCTGCCGGCGCATAGCCGTCCGGGCATTGTTCCAGTACAAAAGTACATAAAAGAATGATGATCAGAAATGCAGCGCCGATTGCCTTGAATGCAAAGGAAGCGTCGGTTTTTCCTACGATAAAGGTAACGATTGGTGGAAGGATGACAGAACTTCCACCGTAAACGGCAGTTGTGATCCCGCCGATCAGCCCGCGCTTATCCGGGAAGTATTTGACGCTTGTTGAAATCGTACATCCGTATGCCATTCCAAGCCCCAGTCCTGCGATCACACCATAAGTCACGATCAGATATTGGATGCTTGTAGCGAATCCGGAAGCGATCATACCGCCGCCGAACATGATGCCGCCCAGTGCGATTACTTTTTTCGGTCCTAACCGGTCATTGACCCATCCACCGGAGATCATCGTGATCGGTCCGACGGAATTGGCAATGGTATATACGATGGACATATCCCCAGGACCGATATTCAAATGCAGTGTATTGTTGAAATACTCTGTCATTGAAGATGCAAATACACTCCATGCATAAATAGATCCTAAACACAGGTTCACCAGACAGGCGGCTGCAAGAATGAGCCATCTTTTTTTGTCAGTATTCATAGTTATTCCTCTCCTGTAATACGTTAATCTATAGATAGTATTATGATATCATAATTATAACTTTAATGATCCTTCTGTGCAAGCGATACAATGAATGAATCATATAAAATATAATATATAATAAATGGAAAAAATTTCAAAAAGAAGGTGATAAAAATCATCTTCTATGGTATAAATATTTCAGGAGGAATTATGAGATGAAAGACTTTTTTAGCATGACACAATCAGAAAACAGAAAATTTTCTGATCTCTATTTATGCTTTTGCGGTCATGAAGCCTGCAGACCGCTTCATAGTTTTGGACCGGCAGTTCGTCCGAATTATATTTTACATTATATACTCAAAGGAAAGGGAAGGTATGTGATCGGAAGCGAAGAATACTGTTTGGGAGCAGGACAAGGATTTTTGATCGAACCGGAGGTTCAGACTTTTTATGAAGCGGACAAAGAAGATCCGTGGGCCTATTTGTGGATCGGATTTTCCGGAGAGAAGGCCGGCGAATATCTAAGAGATCTTGGGCTCAGCGGAGAACAGCCGGTTTATCAGTGTACCTGCGGAGAAGAATTGGAGAGAATCATCTTTTCTATGTTGGAAAAATGCAATTATACGGCGGCAAATGAATACCTTCTTGTCGGACTTTTATATCAGTTTTTTGCTGTTCTCGCGGAACATATCCAGATTGAAGCAGATAAAAAAGGAGATCATGATAATCTCTACATACGTAAAGCAGTAGAATACATACAAAATCATTACTTTTATCCAATGCAGGTGAAGGAGATTGCGGATTATATAGGGATTAATCGAAGCTATCTTTACACATTATTTAAAAATAACCTGAAAGTATCTCCGAAGGACTATCTGACAAATTTTCGCATTACGAGAGCCGCTCAGCTCCTGGAGATTACGGAGCTGTCAATTGAAAGTATCGCTATGTCGTGCGGATATGTGGATGCACTGGGATTTTCAAAAGTATTTAAAGCGAAAATGGGCGTTACACCGTCTGGTTACCGAAAACAAAATAAACGAAAGTGAAATGCCGTAAAAAGTTAACATTTTGACTGGTTTTCTCAACATGTGATACTATTTATGCCAAATTCTTTTTTGTATAATAGCGGTATCAATGAGGGGTAACTCTGACCATGAAGAAAATACGTGATTGAAAAAGCAGGAGGAATAGGAAATGCATATCGTATGGAGAGAAGAAACCAAAACGTTTCATTTATTTAATGAACAGATCAGTTATATTATGAAAGTGCTTCGAAATGGACAGCTTGGGCAATTATATTTTGGAAAACGAGTACATGACAGAGAGGATTTTTCCTATTTGCTTGAAATCCTTTCCCGTCCAATGGCATCTTGTACTTTTGAAGATAACCGGGAATTTTCCCTGGAACATATTAAACAGGAATATCCTTCTTATGGAACGGGAGATTATCGGGCACCGGCAGTAGAGGTTGTTCAGAATAACGGAAGCAGGATCAGTAATTTTGTATATAAGGGACACACGATCACAGAGGGAAAACCGGCGTTAGAAGGACTTCCTGCAACTTATACCGAAGATGACGCAGAGGCACAGACTCTGATCGTGGATATGGAAGATGATGTAGTCGGCTTAAAAATGAAATTATCCTATACTATTTTTGCGAGAGGTGGTATTATCGCCCGCAGTGTCCGCTTTGAAAATGCGGGGAATGAAGCGCTGCATCTGACGGCAGCTATGAGTCTTTGCCTGGATCTGCCGGATTGTAATTATGATTGGATGCAGTTTTCCGGTGCATGGGCACGAGAAAGACAGCTTCGCGTGCGCCATTTGGAAATGGGTGTGCAGTCCGTAGGCAGCAGAAGGGGACATTCGTCTCATGAACATAATCCGTTTGTCATTTTAAAGAGACCGAACGCAGATGAATTTCAAGGAGAGGCGATCGGATTCAGTTTTGTCTACAGTGGCAATTTTCTTGCACAGGCCGAAGTAGGGGCACATAATACGACAAGAGTTCTTATAGGAATTCATCCGGATGGGTTTGACTGGAAACTGGGGACAGGAGAAAGTTTTCAGACACCGGAAGCCGTTATGGTTTATACGGATCGGGGGCTGAATGATCTGAGCCAGACATTCCATCAGCTGTACCATAAACGATTGGTCAGAGGTTACTGGAGAGACAGGGTACGTCCGATTTTGATCAATAACTGGGAAGCTACTTATATGGATTTTGATGAGGAGAAGATTCTGGATATTGCACAGAGAGCCAAAGACTGCGGTGTGGAATTGTTTGTTCTGGATGACGGATGGTTTGGGGCAAGATGTTCGGAACATGCGGGTCTTGGAGACTGGGTTGCGAATACGAATCGTCTTCCGGAGGGGATTACGGGACTTGCCAGGCGTATTGAAGATATGGGCATGAAATTCGGACTCTGGTTTGAACCGGAGATGGTTAATAAGGATTCTAACCTTTACCGCGCGCATCCGGACTGGATCCTTCACGTGCCGGGAAGACCGTCTGCACATGGAAGATTTCAGTATGTTCTGGATTTTTCCAGAAAAGAAGTTGTGGACTGCATTTACAATATGATGGATAAGATCCTTTCTGAAGCAAAGGTTTCCTATGTGAAATGGGATATGAACCGCAGTATTACAGAATGTTTCAGCCCGGCGCTTCCGGCAGACAGGCAGGGCGAAGTCTTCCACCGTTATATTCTGGGTGTGTATGATCTTTATGAGAGACTGACGTCAAAATTCCCGCACATCCTGTTTGAATCCTGCGCCAGCGGTGGTGCGAGATTTGATCCGGGTATGCTTTACTATGCACCACAAACCTGGACGAGTGATGATACGGATGCGATAGAAAGACTGAAGATTCAGCACGGTACTTCCTATTGTTATCCGATCAGCAGCATGGGAAGCCATGTATCGACGGCGCCAAATCATCAGACGGGAAGAAATGCGCCTCTTCATACAAGAGCAAATGCAGCATACTTTGGCACATTTGGTTATGAGCTGGATCTGAATACACTTTCAGAAGAAGAACAGGAACAAGTAAAAGACCAGATCCGGTTTATGAAAGAATACCGTCATCTACTGCAGTTTGGTACTTTCTATCGTTTGGAAAGTCCATTTGAAGGAAATGTAACAGGATGGATGGTGATCAGCGGGGACAAGAAAGAGGCGATTGCCGGTTGGTTCCGTGTATTAAGCGGAGCAAATCAGCCATGTAGCAGATTGTATTTGAAAGGACTGGATCCTGACGCTGCATATCATGTTACTGTTCGCCGCGAGACAGAGCGAGAATTCGGACAATTTTATGGAGATGAGCTGATGCATGCAGGATTGATCACATCAGATGCATCAAGCAGTTCCGGTGCGGAAGGTCTGTGTGATTTTGAATCCAGACTGTTTATCTTAAAGGCGGAAAATAAATAATAGAAATCAAAGGGGCATATCAGTTTGATATGCCCCTTTTTTAGTGCGCCTGGCGGCGCACGTTTCTTAAGGGTGCAAGTCCCAAATCCACCCGGTAGCGGGAAGGATATAGTCAAAGGCAAGGGTGTCCATCGTGAGGTGGAATCTGAAGGAAGCCCGATAGCTACATTGAAAACGCCGGATACGTGAACCGTATGTCCGGTGTTGTGAGAGGGCGGCGGTTAGTCACCGCCTCCTACTCGATTCTGAATACAGCTAAATTTAGAAAAATATTGAAATGAATCCGTAGAAAATCAGGGTGAAGTACCGCTTAAAATCGAAGTGTCTTTACATTACTCCGTAGAAATTAGCCCGCCTCTGCGTATTAAATCCAAGCTTGTTGGATTTGGGTCCGTAGAAACTGCCGAATTTCTGCGGACAAAAATCAAACTTGTTGGAAAATAAGCGGTAGGGGCCTATGAATTTCTACCGATTCAAATCCAGGTGTCCCCATTTAGATCCGTAGAGAGGTCCCAAATCCTACCGATTCGAATCCAATTACTCCTATTCTGATCCGTAGGAGGGCGCGGGACTACCGCTTAAGATTCAATTATTTCTATTCTGATCCGTAGAAGGGCGCGGCATTACCGATCCAAATCCCAATACCCTCGTCATGCCGGAACTTATCATTCAGCCTCCGATAATCCCTTTTTTGTCTATGATCGGCGGGAAGGCAAAATTCATAATAGATAATGGGTGATATGATGCATCTAACTGGAACATATGGACAAAAGAGAGATAAAAATAAGAGAAAAAAGCAGTATTATGTTATAAATAAAAATAATTGTGCAAGATTTTTATTTATACATTTGTTAACATTTTAACTGAATTTGTTAACATATCGCTCTATTGTCGAAAAGAGTTTAAATATATAATATTTGTATCAAATAAATATGAGAGTATTTCAAGACATTTCAAGGCATGAATTGGGGGATTACTTGATGAGTAATGTATTGCATTCCATTTTTTCGGGTGAAAATTTTATAGATTTGGAACTGCATCAATGTGGGTGGAAAGTGTGCGATTCCGATGAGACATTTGGTCCTATTGAAAGAAAACACTATTTGTTTTGCTACGTGATTTCCGGCTCTGGAACGTTTTCTGTGTGGAATTCGAAGGAGCCGGTCACCTATCATATTGAAAAAGAACAGGGGTTTCTGATTTTTCCGCATCAATACTATACATATGCTTCGAATAACGAATGTCCATGGGAATTTATGTGGGTAGAATTTGATGGCCTTAAGGTAAAGGAACAAGTGGAAGTTTCCGGTTTAACTGTTCGAAATCCGGTATATCAGGCAAGACATAAAGATCTGGCAAAGAAAATGGAAGAAGAAATGCACTATATTACCAGGCATTCTAAGAAATCATTTTTCCATCTGATCGGGCATTTATATCTTTTTTTGGATTATCTGACTCGTTCAGCTTCTCTTGCTCCTAACACGAGTGAAAAACGTATACGGGATTCTTATATCAAAGAAGCGGTTGCTTTTATTGAGCAGAATTATCAACATAATATATCGGTAGAGGATATTGCGGCTTTTTGCAACTTGAATCGGAGTTATTTTGGTAAGATTTTTCACGATAAAGTAGGAAAATCTCCAAGGGAATTTCTGATCTTCTATCGAATGACAAAGGCAGAAGAACTTCTGAAAACAACGACACTGTCGATTGCGGATGTTGGAAGTGCGGTTGGGTATTTTGATCAATTTCATTTTTCAAGGGCATTTAAGAAAGTGTATGGGGTATCCCCACGCGCATGGAGAGACGAACAAAAGGGCGGCAAGAAACACAATATGTCTATATAGAATCAGTGTGGAACCAAAAAACAAGCATTAAGACATAAAAGAGAAAGAAGGGGATATTTGTAGATACAATTTGATATGTTATCATAAAATCAACGCAAAAAAAGAAACCCAAAGGAAAGGAGATTTAAAAATGAGAGGAAAAAAGATGCGGTTTCTCAGTGCAGCGCTGGTTGCAGTTATGGCTGGTGGCCTTGTGTTGTCGGGATGTTCCGGAAAGAGCGACTCAAGCGGAAAAGTTGAGATTGAGATCGTGCAGTATAAACCGGAAGCAGCTACCTATTTTGATGAGGTGGAAGAAAGATTTAATGCTACACATGACGACATTCATTTGACCATTGATTCCCCTAACGATGCATCCACGATCATGAGGACAAGATTTATCCGTGAGGATTATCCGGACATCATCGGCATTGGAGGAGATATTAACTATTCTTACTATGTTGATGCCGAGATTCTCGCAGATGTATCGGATTATGAAGGAATGGACAGCATTAAGGATTCATACATCGATATTGCAGAAGCGCTTGAGATCGTGCCTACAGACGGAACTTATATCGTTCCTTATGTAGCGAATGCAGCGGGTATTCTTTATAACAAGGATATGTTCGAAGAACACAATTGGGAGATCCCAACGAACTGGAGTGAACTGATCGATCTGTGTGAAGATATTAAGGCTGAAGGAATCCTTCCGTTCTATTTTGGCTTCCGTGACACATGGACTTGTCTGGCTCCATGGAACTCTATTGCAGTTGACCTGGCACCGGCGGATCTGTGCCGTCAGGTAAACAGAGGAGAAGCAAACTTTACGGACAATTATGGCGAAGCGGCTGAAAAATACTTACAGCTGATCGAATACGGACCGGATGATCCGATCGCTTACGGTTACAACGATGCATGTACGGCATTTGCAAGAGGCGAATCTGCAATGTATCCGATCGGAAGTTATGCAGTTCCACAGATTCTTTCTGTTAATCCGGACTTGAATGTTGATTCATTTGTAACACCTGCAAATGATGATTCGGATGGTAATACATTAAACTCCGGTATCGACCTTGGCTTCTGTGTGACAGCAGCATGTGAGAACAAAGAAGCAGCTTATGAAGTACTGGATTTCCTTCTGGAAGATGAAAACATCCAGGATTACATCGATGACCAGAACGCAGTTCCTTGTAAAGAAGGAGATTTTGAATTGGCTTCTATGCTGGACGGTATGAAGAGTTATATCGATTCCGGGAATATGACGGATTATCAGGACCATTATTATCCTTCTGAAATGGCAGTAGATGCACAGCTTCAGACCTTCGTGATCAATAAGGATGTCGATGCTTTCCTGAAGAAATTTGACAGTGACTGGCTGCGTTATAATCGTGATATTATCCGTGCTGTAGAACAATACGAAGAAGAACACGGAAACGCAGAGTAGGAAAGGAGTGAAAATAATGAAAAATGAAAGAAAACGCACCTTCCTGTTGATAACCATACCGATCCTGGCATTGTTTATCTGCTTTAATACGATACCTCTGATTCGTGGTGTTATCTACAGTTTTACAAACTTTAAAGGTTTTGGATCTTATGACTGGGTAGGATTAAGAAACTATATCGATTTATTTCAGGATCCTCGTGTAGGAGGCTCTTACCTGTTTACATTTAAACTGGCTATCTGTTCTACGATTGTAACAAACGTGATCAGTCTTGTACTGGCTCTGGGATTGAACAGTAAAATCCGTGCGAAAGGATTTTTCCGCGCGGCTTACTTCCTTCCAAACGTATTAGGCGCATTGGTAGTCGGCTATGTATTTCAGTATCTATTTACCTATATTCTTCCGGCTTTTGGACAGATGATTGGAAGCGGAACATTAAGTTCCAGTTTGCTGTCTAATGAAAAGACAGCATGGATTGCGATCATGATCGTATGCTGCTGGCAGAATATTGCAATGAACACGATCATTTATATTTCTGGTCTGCAGACAGTACCGCAGGATGTATATGAAGCAGGTTCTCTGGACGGAGCAACAGGATGGCAGCAGTTCCGATATCTGACCTTTCCATTGATTATACCGTTCTTTACCATTAACATGGTATTGTGTATCAAGAACTTCCTTATGGTATTCGATCAGATCATGGCAATGACAAAGGGTGGTCCTGCACAGAGTACAGAATCTATCTCTTATTTGATCTACAATAATGGTATGTCCGGCGGACAGTTCGGTTTCCAGAGTGCTAATGCCGTTATCTTCTTTATCGTGATCGTAGCATTGTCCGCTGCACAGATGAAGATTTCCAGTGCGAAGGAGGAACAGTTATAATGAGTAAAAAAGATAAAGTTAAGACAAATTGGCCGGTTATGGTTCTTTTGATCATGGGTCTCAGTACGATTGCATTTCCTCTTTACATGGCGGTTGTAATCGCATTTAAACAGCCTTCTGAAATGACCAATAGTATTTCAGGAATCCTGTCCTTACCATCCAAATGGAGCCTGGCAAACTTTGCTGAAGCGATGGAGGTTACCGATTTCTGGAGATCGCTCGGAAACAGTATCATGATCACAGTTGTAACAGTTGTATTATGTATCGTACTCCATTCGATGCTGGGATATGCGATTGGACGTAACCGTGCACATAGCAAATTTTATGGATTCGTATATCTTTTTGTAGTAAGCGGTATGTTCGTTCCATTTGCAATTCTGATGATGCCTCTTGCAAAACAGACAGCAGAACTTGGACTTGCAAACTGGTTTGGTGTTATTATTTTGTACGTGGTATTCTATATGCCGATGAACGTACTGTTATATTCCGGATATCTTGTTAATATTCCGGTTGCTCTGGAAGAAGCATCCAGAGTGGATGGTGCAAGTACATGGAGTACCTATTGGAGAATTATTTTCCCAATTATGAAACCGATGCATGCAACGGTAGCAATTATTACAGCATTAGCGGTATGGAATGACGTTATGACACCGCTTGTTATCATGTCCGGTACAGGACAGAACACATTACCATTGGCACAGTTGAACTTCCAGACTCAGTTTGGAACAAACTACAACCTGGCATTTGCTTCTTACCTGTTGGCGTTGATTCCAATCTTGATCTTCTATATCGTTTGTCAGAAGCAGATTATCAATGGTGTTGTAAATGGAGCTGTTAAGTAGTTCTTATATTTGAGAATATAGATTGTACTTATATACTTTGGATCAGACACAAACCTGCCTCCTCATCTTTGTGTCTGATCACAGGAGTATGGTATGAAAAAGAGTATTTGCGAAAATAGAATCATTCCTAAAATGAAAGAAATGAAAAGAGATGCTGCAATTTACAGCATCTCTTTTTTTGGAAGTGCACAAATCTGAAAATCTGTAAATTGGATTTGAAAAAGAAAACGGTTAAAATGATTTTGATGAGAAAACAACAATGTTTGGAGGAATGTGCATGAAGGAAATAAAAAAGCCGAAAAAACCATTGATTTATTATTATTCCATCGTACTGATCGTTCTTTTACTCTTTAATGTCCTGGCCATGCCATGGTTGATGGAACGGCAGATTAAATCGGTCGATTATAATACCTTTATTTCGATGACGGAGGAAAAGACATAGGACAGGTACAAATCAGTACACAAGATAATACGATCACTTTTACGGATAAAGAAGAAGAGCAGATATATAAAACGGCAATGGTAGATGATCCGAATCTGACACAAAGACTTTATGAAGCGGGAGCATCATTTTCCGGTGAAGAGATTAAGCAGATGTCGCCGCTTCTCAGCTTTTTTCTATCATGGATCCTGCCAATCATCATTTTCGTAGCAATCGGCCAGTTGATGTCTAAGAAGATGATTGAAAGAGCCGGCGGGAAAAATGCCATGTCATTTGGCATAGGAAAAAGCAATGCAAAGGTATATGTGCAATCGACAAAAGGAATAAAATTTTCTGATGTGGCAGGGGAAGATGAAGCTAAGGAAAATCTGGCTGAAATCGTACAATATCTGCATGATCCGGATCAATATAAAGAAATTGGTGCTTCGATGCCGAAAGGGATCCTGCTCGTCGGTCCTCCGGGAACCGGTAAGACAATGCTTGCCAAAGCGGTTGCAGGAGAATCGAATGTACCGTTTTTCTCGATTTCTGGTTCGGAATTCGTAGAAATGTTTGTCGGCATGGGAGCTTCAAAAGTAAGGGATCTTTTTAGGCAGGCAAAGGAAAAAGCACCATGTATTGTATTTATTGATGAGATTGATGCGATCGGACAGAAGAGAAGCGGACGGGTCGGAGGAAACGATGAGCGAGAGCAGACATTGAATCAGTTGTTAACAGAAATGGATGGATTTGAAGAAAATAACGGAGTCATTATCCTGGCTGCGACAAACCGGCCGGAGTCTCTGGATCCGGCGCTTTTACGTCCTGGACGATTTGACCGCCGTGTTCCGGTAGAACTTCCGGATTTAAAAGGCCGGGAGGAAATCTTAAAAGTGCATGCCAGAAAAGTAAAAGTCGCAGATAATGTAGATTATAATAAGGTTGCGAGAATGGCATCCGGTGCACTCGGATATACGATGCAGGTGGATGAAGGAAATCATTATCTGATGAGCAAAGAAGAGATTGAAAATAAGATTGCAACCTTCACAGGCGGCCGAGCAGCAGAAGAAATCGTATTTGGATCTGTTACAACGGGCGCATCCAACGATATTGAGCAGGCAACCAAGCTGGCGCGGGCTATGATCACCCGATATGGTATGAGCAAGGAGTTTGATATGGTTGCCATGGAAGTTCAGACCAATCAGTATCTCGGAGGAGATTCATCCTTAATCTGTTCCGCACAGACGCAGCGGATCATTGATGAAAAAGTGGTCGAAATGGTAAAAAAACAGCATGAAAAAGCAGCTCAGATTCTGTTAGAAAACAGAGACAAGCTGGATGAACTTTCTCAGTATCTTTACCATAAAGAAACAATCACCGGAGAAGAATTTATGAAGATTCTTCATTCATAAGTTTTCGTATCATATGATATTGAAACGCTGCCAGTTCTTCCTTTGGAAGCTGAAATCCGCTTTTGATCCAGCGGAGAGTAGAACTGGTCAGCCCGCCGAGATAAAAAGAGGCTACAGTTTCGATAGGACCGGGGAGTACAAGACCCTGGTCCATTTTTTCTTTTAAAAGGGACATCAGATGCTTTTCAAAAAACAGATATATATTTTCAGATAATTCTTCATCCAGGCGAGAACCAAATGTATGATAAAAAAAGCGTTCTTCCTTTTGGATAAAATCCAGGATAACGGTCAGGAACTCTTCCGGAGAGTGTGTTTCCATTAATAGGTCGAGCTTTTTTGTCTGTTCCTCCAGGCAGCAGGAAAAAAGGTCATATTTGTCATCAAAATGTGAGTAGAAGGCGGACCGGCTGACTTGTGCAGCGGCACATAATTCATTGACTGAAATTTTATAAAATGTCTTTTTATGCAGGAGATCGATCAGAGCGTGGATCAGGGATTCTCTGGCAGATGGTTTTGCATTGACTGTCATTGGCATGTTCTCCTTATTTTGTAAAAGGATAAATAATAATTTGATACTTTCCTATGGGTAAGTATATTACATAAGTGTTAGTATCTCACTTTTATGTGCGTACTTGTTTTCTATTTTGTTCTTGCTATGATTTTAATATGAGCAACGAGAAAAGTCAATTTCTTGCGGGAGGCAACGGTGATATCGGAGATATTAATGGAAAACCGGAAATTCAGAAAGCATATGAACTGGGGAAATCCATTTTATAAAGCGTCAATGATCAGCAACTGGTCAGCGTTTCTCATCGAAGAAGGGAGTTCGCCTGCTCAATCCTCATGCGCATGATCATATAGTTCCTGGATATCTTCCGGAAGATGATTCGGAAGCATCGCGAGGATTCGGTCTTCATTGCCGTCTTTTAATGCCTGTTCATAATACCAGCATTTATAACGGAGCATATCCAGTGTTTTTTGCATCTGTTGAAGTTCACGTTCGACGCGTTCCTTTCGTTTTAAGAACATCTCATATCGTTGCTGATAAGTTTCACTGCCGATGGAACACCATTCTATAAATTGTTTGATATCTTTAATTTCCATACCGGATCGTTTCAGACATTCAATCAGCTTCATCGTTTCAATTTCCTTATCGCTGAATTGGCGGATTCCGGAAGAACGTTCTAAGTTCGGGAATAGTCCTTCTTTATCATAATACCGAAGAGTAGAAACCGGGACATGAAACATTTTTGAAATTTCACCGATGGTATACATAGGAAACCCTCCTTTGTTAAATAAACCTAAAGTTATGTTTATATATTGATATTATAGCATAAAATACAGGATGCAGAGGATAAAATTTGAAAAAATGTCCGGCTGTAAAAGATATACAAAAATGAATTTATTTTTCGTTACTTGTTGCTGATGAGAATTCGGATGATCCTGTGTTAAACTGTGAGTAAAAGTAGGGGAATGTTACAGAAAATCACGGACATCACAAGGAGAAGAAATATGGGAATTAAAGTAAACGAGTTTCAAAAGACGATCACGCTGCACACACAAAACACCTCCTATCAGATGAAAATAGGTAATCTGGATTATCTCATTCACCTATACTATGGTCCTACAATACCGGATGTGGATCTGTCTTATCAGATCAAGCAATATGACAGAGGTTTTTCCGGTAATCCTTATGAATCGAGGAATGCCAGAACATTCTCATTAGATGCTCAACCGCAGGAATTTTCTACACAGCAGCAGGGAGATTTCCGTGCAGCCAGTATTGAAGTTGTGAATGGGGATGGAAGTTATTCATTTAATGGCAGGGTTGTTGACTATAAGATAAAAAAAGGGAAATATTGCTTAGAAACAATGCCATCGGTTTTTGCGACAGAGAGTGATACGGCGGATACGCTGGAAGTGACATTGGAAGACGCGGTCACGGGAGTACAGGTGATCTTGATCTATGGGGTTTTTGAAGAAGCGGATATGATCACACGTGCCGTAAAAGTAAAGAATACAGGAACGAAAAGCATTCAGCTGCAAAAGATCATGTCGACCTGTCTGGACTTTTTGAATGGATCTAAGATGGACCTGATCAGCTTTCCGGGAAGATATGGACAGGAAAGACAGGTGGAACGTCAGCCGATGACACATCATATCCATACGATCGGAAGTGTGCGAGGAACATCCAGCCATCAGCAGAATCCGTTTGTGATCTTATGCGACAGGGATGTGTCGGAAGATTATGGAAATTGTTATGGATTTTCACTGATGTACAGCGGGAATTTTCTGGCTGAGGCAGAACTTGATCAGTATGATCAGATTCGCTTTGGAATGGGAATCCATCCAAAACAATTTTCTTTTGAAATAAAACCGGGAGAAGTATTTGAAGGTCCGGAGGTCGTGATGGCATTTACGACAAAAGGATTAACGGGTCTGACACATTTATATCATGATTTTTATCGTAAAAATCTGTGTAAGAGTAAATTTGTGAAAGATGTACGCAGACCGGTGCTCATCAACAGTTGGGAAGCTGCATTTATGGATTTTGATGATGTCAAACTTGTGGAGATTGCGAAAGCAGCGAAAGAAATGGGAGTGGAACTTCTCGTTATGGATGACGGCTGGTTCGGCAAACGCGATGACGATAACAGTGGACTCGGGGATTGGTATGTCAATGAGAAGAAAATTAAGTGCGGTCTTCACAAATTAGTAGAACAGATCAATGATCTTGGAATGAAATTCGGTATCTGGTTTGAACCGGAGATGGTTTCGGAAGACAGTGATCTGTACCGTACGCATCCGGAATGGACGATGGAGATTCCGGGAAGACCGGCTGTACGCAGCCGTAATCAGCTTGTCCTTGATATGAGCCGGGAAGAAGTTCAGGATTATTTGATCAAGGAAGTTAACAGTATTTTAAATGATGCGAATATTTACTATGTAAAATGGGATATTAATCGTTCTCTTGCAGATATCTGGTCGAATGCCCAGCCGGCTGAGAAGCAGGGGGAAGTATATCATCGTTATATCCTTGGTTTATATCGTGTGATGGATCAGATTATAAAGACCCATCCGGATATTTTATTTGAAGGTTGCAGCGGTGGAGGCGGACGCTATGATCCGGCAATGCTTTCTTACTATCCGCAATATTGGGTGAGCGACAACAATCATCCGATCGACCGGTTAAAACTTCATTATGGAACCTCATTTGTATATCCGATTTCTACGATGGGAGCCCATATCTCCGATAGCGGAAAATTTGTTCCTCTCCGCACGAAAGCAGTCGTAGCTATGTGCGGTACTTTTGGATATGAATTGGATGCTACTCATCTTTCCAAAGAAGAGCAGAAGATATGTAAGGAACAAAGCGATTTATTCCGTAAGTATTATCATATTATTTTTGAAGGCGATTATTATCGTCTCAGCAATCCGTTCGAAGTCGGCAATATGACGGCATGGCAGCATGTTTTAAAAGATAAGAGTGAATCTTTGTTGAGTGTCGTTGTAACAAATTTGACATGTAACGGTCCGCAGGAATATGTAAAAGCGAAGGGATTAGATCCGATGGCATTTTATAGTATTAATGACGGAGAAGCGATATACTCCGGAGCAGCATTGATGAATGCCGGTATTCCGATTGACCGGGAGATTCCGGAATATACAGCGTTCCAGTTCCACATGAAAAAAATAGATTGAATATGAAATATTTGCCATCTATGATGCCGGTATGTTAGAATAGTGCAAATAAGGAGGTATGTACATGAATCAGTTAAAAGATTTGTATTCTCGATATAAAGAACTGATCAATTACCTGATCATGGGAGTTTTAACAACGGTCGTCAGTCTGGCATCGTATTATTTTTGCGTTTTTACGATTCTGGATCCGAAAGATGCCGTTCAGCTGCAGATTGCGAATATAATATCTTGGATATTATCGGTCACATTTGCATATCTGACAAATCGGCGCTTTGTTTTTGAAAGCCACAATAAAAATATAGCGAAAGAAGCGAGTGCTTTTTATGTTTCCAGAGTTGGAACCTTGTTGATGGATATGTTGATCATGTTTGTGTCAGTGACGATGATCGGTATCAATGATAAAATCGCAAAACTGATCGTTCAGGTTGTCGTTGTTGTGGCAAATTATATACTCAGTAAATTTTTTGTATTTCAAAAATAGATTGTGGAGGGAACAGCAAATGAAGATGGTATGGATCGATGAGAGAAGATGGAACGTTCCGGCAATTGTCGTCGGTTGCATGCGTCTGGGAGAAATGGATGGAAAAAGAATGAATGCTTTTTTGCATGCAGCGCTGGAGCAAGGAGCCAACTATTTTGATCATGCGGACATATATGCCGGAGGAAAGAGTGAGGAGATTTTCGGACAGGCAGTGAGAGAAGATTCTTCTATAAAAAGAGAAGATCTGATCATTCAGTCAAAATGTGGAATCTGCAAGGGATTTTACGATTTATCAAAAAAACATATCATAGAGTCAGTAGATGGGAGTTTAAAAAGGCTGCAGACGGATTATTTGGATGTACTTTTGATCCACCGTCCGGATGCTCTTATAGAACCGGAAGAAGTGGCGTCTGCTTTCGATGAATTAGAAAAGAGCGGGAAAGTACGTCATTTTGGTGTTTCAAATCATAAACCGATGCAGATAGAGCTATTGAAGCGTTACATAGAACAGCCGTTGATCATAAATCAGCTGCAGTTCAGCCTGCCGGTATCCAATATGGTTGCAAATGGAATGGAAGTCAATATGGAGACGGAAGGTTCTATTGACAGGGATGGAAGTGTTTTAGATTACTCCAGGCTTCATGATATGACGATTCAGGCATGGTCACCATTCCAGATGCCAAATTGGCAGGGATGTTTTCTTGGAAATGATGCCTATGCGGATCTGAATGAAAAAATCGAGGTTTTGGCGGAAACATACGGAACAAGTGCGACAGCAATCGCAGCGGCATGGATTTTTCGGCATCCGGCAGGAATGCAGTTGATCACAGGTACGACAAAGCCGGAAAGACTCAAAGAAATCATTGCGTCATCTGATATTGTATTAACGAGAGAGGAATGGTATCAGCTTTATCTGGCAGCAGGACATCTGCTGCCTTGATACTGGTGAAATGATCATGAATAAAAAGCAGTTTTTTAAAGAAGGAGTTCAGGCAGGGATTCCGATTGCACTCGGATATTTTGCAGTTTCTTTTACTTTTGGAATGATGTCGGTTGCAAACGGATTAAATGCCTCAGAAGCGGCATTGATCTCACTGACAAATCTAACATCAGCAGGGCAGTTTGCCGGTTTGGACATCATAGCGGCTTCAGGCTCTTATGTGGAGATGATGATGACACAGCTTGTGATCAACCTGCGGTATTGTTTGATGTCGTTTTCCATCTCTCAGAAATTATCAAGAGAGGAATCCTGGGCACACCGGTATTTCGTTGCATATGGTATTACAGATGAAATTTTTGGTGTGAGCGCGGGATATCCGGGAAAAATCAGTGCATTCTATAGTTATGGGGCAATGTCGGTTGCTGTACCGGGCTGGGTGTTTGGTACGATCATCGGAGCTGTCTGCGGCAATATTTTACCCGCTTTTGTTGTTAGTGCATTATCGATCGCAATTTATGGTATGTTTTTGGCAGTGATCATTCCACCGGCAAAATCCGATCGTGCGGTTATGATGGTCGTGATCGGGGCGATGGCGGTCAGTACCGCTTTTTCGGTTATTCCTATTTTAAAAGGAATATCCTCCGGTTTTGTGATCATTATCGTGACGGTACTGGTATCGGCTTCTGCCGCATACTTTGCGCCGATAAAAGAGGAAGGGGCTTGTGATGAAACATAATATTTATATGTACATATTGGTTATGGCAGTTACGACGTATCTGATCCGTATGATACCGCTTGTGTTTACAAAGCGGGAAATTACAAATCCATTTATCAAGTCCTTTTTGTATTATGTGCCGTATGCTTGTCTGGCAGCGATGGTATTTCCGGCAATCCTGGATGCAACGGCAAACAGGGCATCGGCTATTGCCGGTTTTGCAGCCGCTTTCGTCACAGCGTATCGTGAAAAAAGTCTGCTTACGGTGGCTCTGGTTGCATGTGGAGTTGTTTTTCTGGTAGAACGTTTGATGGTATTTTTATAAAACAGAAAAGAGATGACAGTATGATTATAAAAAGAGAATTATTTTTTGAGTCTGCAAAGGCAAACCGGACATTGCATATATGGCTGCCTGACAATTATTATGAAACACAAGAGCGTTTTCCGGTAATGTATTTTTTTGACGGACACAATCTGTTTCTCGATGAAGATGCAACTTATGGAAAAAGCTGGGGATTAAAGGCGTTTCTGGAATCGTGGGAAAAACCAATGATCGTTGTTGGAATTGAATGCAGCCATGAAGGAAGCGGTCGGTTAACAGAATATTGTCCGTATAAAACGAATGGCGGTTTTTTAGGATATATAGATGGAAAAGGAGATGCGACGGTTCACTGGATGGTAAATACGTTAAAGCCGATGATTGACCGCGACTACCGGACGTATTCATTCCGTGAGGCAACCGGAATCGGAGGTTCCAGCATGGGCGGACTGATGAGCCTGTTTGCCGGTATAAAATATAATCAGTATTTTTCAAAGGCTGTCTGTGTATCAAGTGCGATCGGATTTTGCAGAAATCAGCTCCTGCGGGATATTGCAGAAACATCGCTGGATGGCGATACGAGATTTTATTTGTCCTGGGGTGAAAAGGAAGCAGGTTCGGCAAATGGCGGCGATCCGGCCTATGATACCTATTCCGCCAGATGCAACCGTGAAATGGCCGGAAGACTGGAAGAAAAAAGGGTTTTGACAAGAGTCTTCTTCCAGAAAGACGGAGGTCATAATGAAGCATCCTGGGAAAAACAGCTTCCGGAATTTATGAATTACCTGTGGCTGGATCGATAACAGAATACAGGTTAGAACAGGAGTGAAAAATGGAAAAGAGCAGATTAGATCAGCAATTTGATTTTTTCAGAGAAATTGATAAAGAAAAATTTATCGGCCGCCAGACGTATCTTTCCGATGCAAAAAGGAAGGAAAATGATGCTGAACACGCGTGGCATATGGCGATCATGACCATTTTACTGAGTGAATATGCCAATGAGAATATTGATGTTTTAAAGACGGTAACGATGCTTTTGATCCATGATATCGTGGAAATCGATGCCGGTGATACGTATGCCTATGATGAAGAAGGAAAAAAGACGCAGCATCAAAGGGAAACGCTTGCTGCAGACCGGATTTTTGGCATGCTTCCGGACGATCAGGCAAAGAAAATGAGAGCGTTATGGGAAGAGTTTGAAGCGAATGAGACGGCAGAGGCACATTTTGCCCATGCGATGGACAATATCCAGCCGATTATGCTGAATGCGGCGACGGATGGAAAAGCATGGGAGGAACACAGTGTTCACCTGCAGCAGATTCTGAAAAGAAATCAGATCACACCATTGGGTTCGGAAGAACTTTGGAGCTATTCTTTTGAGCATTTTATCCGGCCGAATGTCGAAAATGGAAAAATAGAGCAGTAAAAAACACGGTGTTGGAAGTAATCTTCCGGCGCCGTGTTTTTTGTTGCGTTTCAAGATTTCAATTTCTCATTTTATTGATGAAAATGATCCAGTAAGATTTCTTCTGCTTCTGCGTTCCACAATCCATTATGGGCATCACAGCTATCCGCTAATTTCAGGAAAAGAGGATCCGTTTTTCCTAATTCTCTAAAATCTTCAATCGCAGTTAATGGAAGTTCAATTTGCATATAAAGCAGTTTTTTTCCACCCGGAGTGGAAGGGAGATTTATGGTGACATCGCGCGCGGCATTGATTCCACCGATATGTGTGATCATAACAGCCGGTTTCATGAACCCTTTCGCGGATTTTTCAACTACTTCTTTCAGATCCGATATCAGGCTTCCGGTACAGCCGACATAGTGGTGTCCGGAATAATGCACATTGTATAAGTTGACTTCGCCGCTGAATTGATTGTCCGCAGGTCCCGCAAAAATATTCATGCATCCGTCGTCGGCTAGAATCTGATCGCCGACTTCCGCCATTGATCTGACTGGGGCAAAAATGAATACATCATCATAGCCATGTCCGTCCGTAAGAGCAAGAAGTCCCTGCACCTGATCGTCCATAGATGAGGTATTGACATAAAGAAGTTCAATGCCATTTTTTCTTGCATCTTCCATCGGGAGAACTTGTTCGGCGTGAGCGAGCCGTTCATCATTAATGTCGGTCACGACGACTCGTTTCGGCTTATTTTCCGTACAGAGAGCATAGCTGATCGCTGCCAGACCCATCGGTCCGCAGCCGCCCATAATGATCAGATTGCCTCCCGGTTTGTTGCCATAGGCATGTTCATAAGATTCCGGGATGGAGTGATACATTTTATGAAATCCGGCAACGCAGCATGCAACCGGTTCAGCGATGGAAGCTTCAAAATAAGAACCTTTGTTATGTAAAAGACAGCCTTTTTCAATGATTTCATTTGGGACAATGGCATATTGTGTATCACCTCCATAATACTGGTAAGAATACCCCGGGGTGTCTAACTGTCCCGGAATCTGTGGCTGCTGTGCAAATCGTTCACCCGGTTGAAATTCGTTTTGCCATTTCTTTCCGACTTTTACGATCTGACCGGCAAACTCATGTCCGATTATGACGGGTTTTTCGGAAATGCCGGAAGGAACACGTTTATGCTTTTCTCCCTGTTTGACGCATTTATACGTCGACATACAGACACTGTCGCAAATAATCTTGATTAAGATTTCATCGTCTTTTATATCCGGCAGTTCAAATTCTTCCAGCCGGATATCATTCGCAGCGTACATCCTCAATGCCTTTGTAATCATAATCCATCCTCCTAAAATTTTAATCAAATAAATCTTTTGTGTAGTAAGACAGGAGATTTTTTGCTGTATCCAGATCCGTTACTAATGTGGTGAACAAATGATGCTGAGAAGCAATATAAATGCTTTCTGTCTTTTGAGCACCTGCAGCAACGCAGACTACTTCCGGAATCTTTTTAATGTCATCTAAGTGCAGGCCGATGATCCGGTTATTCCAGGCACAGTCAATCCATTCTCCGTTTTTATCAAAATAGTTATAACACATATCACCGCATACTCCGTTTTTGTCCGATGATTGGATTTCCTTTTCATCTTGGAAAAAGATATTTTCCAGATTTGACCACTGCAGGGAATTGCCAATTCCCACAAGTGCAATATCAGCCTGTTTTGCTTTATCCAAAACACTTTTAATAAATCGTTGTTTGGAAAAAACAGCTTTTGCTTCTGCGGAATCAACAGTGACGGGAGCGTACATTTGTAAATGTTGTGCCCCGCATTTTTGGGCAAGGGTAATACAGATATTATTTGCATCCGTTGACCAATGTGTTTCTCCAAGACCGCCATTTGCAGCTACAAAAGTTACATTAGGATAGTTAATAGCCGGTGAAAAATGATTTGCAACAGATTTGATTGTTTCACCGCCGGATACAACAATGTATTTGCAGCGGGATAGTTTTGATGAAAGCAGTTTGGCGGCTTCTTTTGCGATTGCTTCGCTTTGGTTGTCAGCATTACAAATGCAAACACTTTTTAATTTTAAAATTTTTTTCAGACGTTCTTCAATGTCCTTGTAAGGCCGTATAATCTCTGAGTGGACAATGACTTCCACAATGCCGGCTTCTCTGGCTTTGGACAGAGATTTTGAGATCAGAGAACGACAGATATTGATTTTTTTTGCAATCTGCTGTTGTGTCATATGCTCATCATAGTACATATGGGCGATTTCAATTAACATATTGTCGTCTATTAATTTGCTCATATTTTAGAACTCCTAACTTTTGCGCTAATAAAATTTTAGATGAAAAACGAAAGAAAATCAACAAAGTTTTCCAATGAATAACAAATGTTACAAAACAAGATTTTAAATAAAATTGATTTAAAACTTATGTGATACGAGTTTTTCATCTGATAAAAATAAGTGTTATTGTTATTTAATTTTTTCAAATAGATTGGATAATATACAAAAAATCCAGCTGAAAGGCTGGATTTTTGTTTTGAAAAGAGAGGATAAAAAATATATGAAAAACTGTCTTAGTAAATGTCTCGCTTCATTTACTATGGTTTTATTATAGTTCTTTCGGTTTTCCAAATCAATTTTTTAGTTATAAACTTTTCTAAATAATCTGTAAACAAATCTGAATGAAATCTTAGATTTCTTAAGTTCGTCTTATAAGAAAGTGAGTTTCATTGACTTTACATGGAGAATAATATTTTTTATAATAAAAGAAAAAAGGTTGACAGGAATCAATCTTAAAACATTTTTTTCAAAATCACATAGGATAAGAGAAAAAGGGTTTTATGATGAATTTATCAAAACAGACGTATCCATTTCAAAATCAGCCGCTGCCATATGCCTATGATGCATTGGAACCGTATATTGATCAAAAAACAATGCATCTGCATCATGACAGGCATTTGCAGACGTATATAGACAACTTAAATAAAACGATCGCAGGTTATCCGCAGTTTCATTCCTGGACAATCGAAGATTTTTTGCGTAACATCAGTTTTTTACCAATATCCATTCAGGTTCCCGTATGGCGCAATGCCGGAGGTGTGTATAATCATGAGTTGTTCTTTCAGGTGCTGGCTCCGGCAGATACGGCAACCGGTTCGTTCGCAAAAGTGGAGGAACTGCTGAAAGATTTTGGCGGGTTGGAAGGGTTTCAAGAGCAGATGACGGATGCGGCATTATCGGTATTTGGTTCCGGCTATGCATGGCTTGTGATGGATGAAAACGGGTTATCGATTATGACAACGGCGAATCAGGATACACCTCTTGCAGGGAATCGATATCCCCTGCTTTTGATCGATGTCTGGGAACATGCCTATTATCTGAAATATTATAATATGCGTGTAGAATATATAAAAAACTGGTTTTCCATTATTCACTGGCCGGAAGTGATCCGAAGATATCATCGATATCGATAACGATTTGGAGGTACATTGTGAAGAAAAAAATTATGATCGTTGAAGATGATCAGGCAATCTGCCGTGAATTAAAAGTATTGTTGGAAACGGCCGATTATAAAGCAGAGATTTTAACAGATTTTGAACATGCAGAAGAAATTATTTTATCGTCTGAGGCGGACTTGATCTTACTCGATATTAATATTCCGGGATTGAATGGAGAAATCCTGTTAAAACATCTCAGGAAGAAAACAGAGATACCGGTGATTATGGTCACGAGCCGTACATCGGAAGCAGATGAGGTACTTTCGATGAGTTATGGAGCAGATGACTATATTACAAAACCATATCATCCGACGATATTGCTTCTGCGGATCGCTGCGATCTTGAAGCGGACGGAGCGGGGCGGAAGCGAGGAATCAGAAACGTATCATAATCTGTCTGTAAATTCCGCGAGAGGAACTTTAAGCAGGAATGATATAGAAATTCAGCTTACCAAAAATGAAATGATCATCTTTCAGACGCTGCTTCAAAAAAGAGGAAAAATTGTATCCAGAGATGAGTTAATGACGAATCTCTGGAACAATCATGAATTTATTAACGACAATGCGCTGACTGTTAATATCAGCCGGTTGAGAACAAAGCTTGCGTCAGCCGGATTTTCGGATGCGATTGAGACAAAGAAGAAGCAGGGGTATCTTTTACTATGAGTATTAAAAAGTATCTGGCAGATCACTGGATCGTGATCAGTATGGCAGCCGGATGGCTGATTCTTATGACCGGTCTACTGGCTGTGTTTCAGGTAAATAGCCGGCTGATCCGGATCCTCGTGATCGTATTTTGTATGATGGCTGGTACCGTGCTGCTATGGGATCTTTTTCGAAAAAAAAGATTTTTTGACGAATTGAAACAGAACCTCTCCCATATGGACCAAAAGTATCTTGTATTAGAAACTCTGTCGGAACCGGAATTTTATGAAGGAACTTTGTTTTGGCAGGTATTGTATGAATGCAATAAATCCATGTGCGAAGCCGTCAATGATTACAGGATCAGTGTGGATGATTTTAAAAACTATATTGAAATGTGGATTCATGAAATGAAGCTTCCGATCGCAGGGCTGGAATTGATGATCCATAACAGTGAGGAAGAATCAGCGGAAAAGTACAGGGAGCAGTTAAGAAGGATGGATCAGTATGCAGATCAGGTATTATATTATGTCCGCTCCGAGCATATGGAGAATGATTTCATTTTGAAGCAGGTCGCGTTAAAACAGGTTATCACGAAAGTGGCATTAAAATATCGGGAAGATCTGTTATTGCATGATATTGATTTTCGAATGGAAGTCTCGGACTGTTGTGTTTTGACCGATGGCAAGTGGCTGGAATTTATCCTTGGGCAGATCGTATGGAACAGTATTAAGTACCGGTCAGAAGAGAGAGCTTCCTATGTGCTGTTTTCCACAGAAGAAAAAGATGACAGAATCGTATTAAATTTATATGATAACGGGATCGGAATTCCTTCCGGGGATTTGAAAAGCGTATTTAAAAAATCGTTTACCGGTGAAAACGGACGGAAATATGCAAAATCGACAGGAATGGGATTATATATTGTAAAAAGACTATGCGACAGTCTTGGACATCGGGTGGACATTCAATCTGAACAGGGAAAATATACAAACGTTCAGATCATATTTGCAAAAAATGATCATTTTCTGAACATTACAAAAGTGTAAGGTTTTGTAATCGGAAACGAACGACAGTATTTGGAGGATTCGATACAATACTCCTATAAAAAGAAAGGAGATTTGAGATGAATACAATACTTAAATTAGAACAGATTGAAAAATATTATGGAAGCAGGTCAAATCTTACAAAGGCACTGGATTCGATTTCCTTTGAAGTAGAAGAAGAGGAGTTTGTCGCGATCATGGGGGCATCCGGAAGCGGTAAGACAACTCTTTTAAACTGTATTTCCACAATTGACAAAGTAACAGCCGGGCATATTATCGTAGATGGAACGGATGTTACGATGTTAAAGGGGAATGCATTGAATCGTTTTCGCAGAGAGCAGCTTGGTTTCATTTTTCAGGATTTTAATCTTCTGGATACACTCACAGCATATGAAAACATTGCTCTGGCATTGTCAATTCAGAATGTTCCGGTAAAAGAGATCCGCGAAAGAGTGCAGGGTGCGGCAAAGCAGCTTGGAATAGAAGAAGTGATGGATAAATATCCATATCAGATGTCAGGCGGACAAAAACAGCGTGTGGCATCGGCAAGAGCGATCGTTACAAATCCCAAATTGGTACTGGCTGACGAGCCGACCGGAGCCCTGGATTCGAAATCAGCAAAGATGCTGCTGGAAAGTTTTGCAAGTCTGAATTGTAATGGAGCAACGATCCTGATGGTAACGCATGATTCTTTTACTGCAAGTTACGCTTCAAGAGTTATCTTTATTAAAGACGGGAAATTGTTTCATGAGATCCGGCGCGGAGCAGATTCCAGGAAACAGTTTTTTGATAAGATCATTGACGTAGTTACCTTGTTAGGAGGTGATGTCAGTGATGCTCTTTAAATTGTCATGGAATAATATCAGAAAAAGCTTAAAAGATTACAGTATTTACTTTTTTACATTAATTGTCGGAGTAGCGGTTTTTTATGTATTTAATGCGATTCATTCGCAGACCGTTATGATGAATATTACGAAAAATATGCATGAGATCATCGAGCTTATGGTACAGTTCCTTTCCGGAGTCAGTGTGTTTGTCGCGGTGATCATGGGATTTTTGATCATTTATGCAACAAGATTTCTGATTAAAAGAAGAAACCGCGAGTTTGGTTTATATATGCTGCTTGGCATGAGTAAAAGGCAGATCTCCATGATCTTATTCGGCGAGACATTCCTGATCGGGCTGATCTCTTTGGGAATCGGACTTTCGATCGGTGTCTTTCTGTCACAGTTTATGAGCATTTTAGTCTCTCACCTGTTTGAGGCGGATATGGAAAAGTTTCGATTTGTATTTTCGCAGGAAGCATGTTGGAAGACGATCCTCTGTTTTTGTATCATGTATCTGATCGTTATCATCTTTAATACGATCATGGTCAGCAAATATCAGCTGATCGACCTGATACAGTCTTCAAAACGGTCTGAAAAAGTGCGGATGAAAAATCCATGGATCTGTACGGCAGTCTTTTTCATTTCCGCCGGTCTGCTCGGCTATGCGTACTGGTGTGTGACGAGCCATGCTTCCGGAATACAGTCATCGGTTGATTTTTATATACCGGTCGTATTAGGTGCAGCCTCTACTTTTTTCATCTTCTGGTCCTTATCGGGATTAGTGCTCCGGATCATGATGTCGATCAGGGGAATTTACTATCGAGGATTAAATGCATTTATTCTCCGCCAGTTTGCAAGCAAGATTAATACGATGGTCGTCTCGATGACGATCATTTGTCTGATGCTTTTTGTGACGATCTGTGTCTTGTCCAGTGCTCTGACGATGAATCATTCGTTAAACAGCAATGTCAATCAGCTGGCGCCGGCTGATATACAGCTTGCAAAACACCGGAATCTGGATGATAGCTGGCTGGAGCAAGGATTAACAGAAGAAGAAATCGAAAATTCCAGGATCGGGCTGATCGAAGAATTTCAAAAAGACGGATTTCATATCGATAAATACCTCGGTGATTATGTGGCATATCGCATTTATGCAACAGACGATCTGACATTGGGGGATACTCTCGGCCCGGATGTAGACGATCCGCAGGGGAATATGGCTTTTTTACAAAAAGACAGGGCGGAAGAGATTATGAAGATCAGCGATTATAACCGCGTGGCAGCCTTGTATGGAAATCGGACATATTCTTTGCAGGAAAATGAATACATGATCATTGCTGATTTTCCATCAGCGATCGATCTGCGTGATCAGGCGCTGAGCAGCAATCGGAAGATTCAGGTATTCGGACATACACTGACACCAAAATATGATGCCTGCCAGGAAGGTTTTACGGAAATGCAGTCGAATCATGTCAATGCAGGCATTATTCTTGTACCGGATGATGTAGTAGATGAAGATTATATCGAGTACGATCATATTGTCGGAAATTATATGAGCAGTGACAAGGAACAGGCAGAAGAAACCTTTAAAAAAGAGGTGAGAGAAAAGACGGGGACCCGCGGTTATATTATGACGAGCCGTCTGGAGATTATGGAAAACAGCGTCGGTCTCGGGGCGATGGTCGTCTTTATCGGAATGTATCTGGGAATTATCTTTTTGATATCCTGTGCCGCGATCCTGGCTTTAAAAGAGCTGTCAGAAAGTGCAGATAATATCGAGCGGTACGACATGTTGAGAAAGATCGGCACCGATGAATCAATGATCTTGGGCGCGCTGTTCAAACAGATTGGGATTTTCTTTTTATTTCCTCTTTCTCTGGCATGCATCCATTCGTATTTCGGAATTCAATTTTGTAATTACCTGTTGGAGACGCTTGGAAATGAAAAAATCCTGCAGTCGATCCTGGAGACAGCCGGAATCATCGTATTGGTCTATGGCGGATATTTTCTGATTACGTACCTGTGCAGTAAAAACATGATTCAAAAGAAATAGCGGATAAGAGGAGATGGGATGATGGAAATCAACAAAGTACATGCTGTTTATTTCAGCGCAACCGGAAATACAAAGCGATTGACAGAAGAGATTGCCGGAGGCATTGCATCAAAGTTTGGTGTTGCTTATGAGGTGTATGATTTTACACGACCGGCAGACCGGGGAGAGCAAAAACAGTTTTACGAACAGGAACTGGTAGTATTCGGTACGCCGGTTTACGCGGGAAGAGTTCCGAATAAAGTCTTGCCGATGGTACAGTCTTTGTTTGAAGGCAGCGGTGCTTTGGCAATTCCCATTGTCACATTTGGAAATCGGAGCTTTGACAACGGATTGATAGAGCTGCGCAATGAACTGGAAAAACATGGATTCCATACGATCGCCGGAGCTGCATTTGCAGCGGAGCATGCGTTTTCTCATAAGCTGGCGGCTGGCCGGCCGGATGAAAAAGACTGGAAAGAAGTGCAGCAATTTATAGAAAAAACAGCGGATAAAATTGACCGGATGACAGAAATCCCGAAGCGAATATCCGTAAAGGGAGAAGAACCGATACCGGATTACTACCGTCCGCTGGGAATAGACGGGAAACCGGCTGTTTTTCTGAAAGCAAAGCCGAAGACGGCAGATGGATGCACCGGCTGTAAAACCTGTGTATCCGTCTGTCCAATGGGATCGATTGACCCGGATGATCCGACAAAAGTACATGGGATCTGCATCAAATGTCATGCCTGTATCAAAGAGTGTCCGGCGGGTGTAAAATATTTTGATGATGAGGCATTTTTATCCCATGTGCAGATGCTGGAGCAGACATATCGAAGAAGAGCCGAAAATGAGTTTTTTTTATAAATGAATCATAAAATTTTGTCAGGGGCGTCGCACTAAGTGATTAGTACGGCGCCCCTTTTCTCTGAAAATATAAATGGGAAAAAATTTTTTAAAAAAATAAAAAAAATATGTCACAGATACGAGGCATAATACGTTATTTATGCGAGGGGAAAAGGTGGTCGAGAGAAAATGGTAAAGGAGAGAGCTATGAAACGAGTATCGATAAAAAAAGGAATAAGGGATATTCTCACTTATAAAGACGATTATATCTGTCATTATGATAAAACCATTCAAAAAGTGGACCGAAAGACCGGTACAGTGAAAGGGATCATAAAAAGAAGATCGGGTTATTATATTTCTATCTTGTGTACGGAAAGAGGTTATCTGGCGGCATTGTCTCTTTACGGGGATTGTGTTGATATTTTTAATATATCCACAATGCGTCTGGTCCATTCGTTCAAAAGGAAAGGGAAAAACAAACTGACAAGAGAGGAATCTGTTTTCTGCTATCATCCTGCAGAAAACAGCATATATTGCTGTTTGAGTAATGAGGATAGCCGTAAGGAGTCTGATATATGGATATATTATATATCAAAAATCTCCCTGGATGATATGACAGAAGAGCTATTGATCAGCATCTCGAACTGCTGTACATATGAAGCGATCTATCATCCGTGGAAAGAGGATGTGCTTCTTCACTATAAAGTCTTTCATGATGATGATTCCGGGACGGGTATTCATAAAGGGATGTGGATGAAACATCCGGAAGAGGAGATCTTTCTGAAAGATTCTAAGGAAGATGAGATCGATATAGAAAGGGTCTGGTTTACAGAGGATGGCAGCAGGATCACATATACACATGGTCCATGGTATAAAGCACTTCAGTTTCCGGGACAGAAAGAATGGGTCCGAGATATTACAGATGCGGCGATCTCCGATGATCATAAATGGTTCGCATATATAAAGGAAGAAAGGATCTATTTGTATTCCTTAGAAGAGAGTAGGGTAGAACAGGAGATAGAGATCGAACGGGTATATAAGGGGTATTTCTTTGAACCCAGATTTTATAAGATACGATTTTTAGGGAATGATCATTTGTACTGCCATTATTATAACTATGTGCTGTTTCTGTGCTTGTATGAGATAGATAGATGAGTTCTCTATATCTTTATCATTCGGGTTTTGTTACAGATGCCGGGAACATGAGCAGAGATTCGGATATGTCAGCTGATGCTGACCCGAATCTTGCGCCAGGACCTGTTAAGGGTCCTGGATTTGACGCATGTGGCAATGAGACCGGGGTGGCTGATTCCGTGACAGGCACGGTAGATGCAAGTGCCTATGATCCTTACGGAAAATTTTGTATATGAAGGTCAGGAGATACATAGGATGGAATTATTGTTTCAAATATTTATAGTAGGAATCAAAGTAGCCGTAGTGCTTTTGTTAGTAGGGGATATAAAATTTAGAGATATTTTTCAAATCCATAATCAGTTAAAATTCTGGATATTTGTAGCAGCTTTGTACTGTCTAGGTGTTTTTGTAGATAAAAATATTATTCCGCATACGAATTTTTCTAAATCGGAATTCTGGGATATTTGTCTGATAATTGTGATAATAGTTGCAATTTTATCAACGATTTTTGGAATGAAGAAGAGATAAGAAAAAAATAATACAATGGATTGAAAAAAATTTAATGAAAATGAGGTTACATAGTATGAAAAAGATTATGTTATATCTTGAAATAGCGGCAGCATTTGTGCTGATGTTTACTGCTGCTTTTTTATATCTAATAACAACAGATTCATCCGGAAGGGATCTGTTGATCAATCTTCATGAAGGCTATATGATAGAATCGACCAATAGTGAAGAGCAATCTTTGGTTCGATGGACAAAGGAACGTGAGGAAAATAATAGCCTGGAACCAGTAGCTGTAATTTTAGAAGGCAGATTTACCCAATATTATGCAGACGAGGACTTTATTGCTATTTATAATGAAAGAGGGAAGACTTATTACTGCATTGACAGAGAAGAGGAAACCGTTATCTTTGAGCATTCTGACGAAAAGAAACTTGACGATTTTTTGCAGGGAAAATATGGAGAACATAATCTCTATTGGGAGGAATTGTGATGGGAAAACAGCAGTCAGTACGAAAAATAATAGTGGATATCATTCTGATACTTTTTATCCCTGTTTTTTATCTTTATATAGCGCAGCAATATAACCGCTATACGGCAGAGCAAATTTCTATTTTTATGGAAATTTCGTTTCTCCTGATAATTGGCTGCCTGTTTTGGGGAAAAACAGAGAAAAGAAACCATATTTTGAAATTTGTAATGATTATGATTTTATTGGGACTTGTTTCCTGTTATCAATTCGATCAAAGATTGTGGATACTCTGTACCATTAATGTTTTTTGTTCTTTGTGTATTATTGTTTTAGTGAAAAGAAGTGTAACAAAGGGGGAGAAAAAGCGGATATTTGCACGGGTACTGTTCAGTCTGGGAATCTGTTCTCTTTTGTTTAGTGGGAATTGCCGTGCACTTTTTGAAAAAAGCATACAGGATTTCGACAGCATTTATGAAATGGAGGCCATCGATTCGCCGGACCAGCATTACACAGCAGTTTCCTGCATGTATGATAATGAAGAAACAGAGAGATATACCGTGTTTGTCAAGGTGTTGGAAAAGAATACAGAGAAAGAAAAGAATGTGTATCTGACAACACAGGATCATTTGAATGTCCAGATGAAGTGGAGTTCAGATAAAACGATCCTGATAAATGGCATAACATTGGATGTTGAAAAAGATATCCTGGATGAAAGATAGAGATGTACGAATGAAGCAGATAGACAATCTCTGGACTGAAAAATCATACCAGGTGAGATAGCAGAAGAATAAAGAGGATTCCGGCGGTAGTGTGCGGATGAAATGAAACAAAGGGGAATTGAATCATTTTCTATTTATGAAGCTGTTGAAGCAGTGAAGGGAAGATTAGTGACAGATTATTAGATAATATGAAGTGTCCCCACATTTGTAGTAACGTGGATTTAACTGTATACTAAAGTTTGTCAACAACAATGGTAACAGGGATTATCGCATACAAAAGGAGACAATGAAATGAAGATTATAACAGAGTTTACATTCGGATTTCGAGAAGACAGAACGAAAAAAATTGAAAATGATATAGCTAAAGAATTGTATGCATGGAGAAGAAAGATTAAAAAATATAAAACCGGTAAAAAAATGATTTCAGAAGATCTTTATAAAATGGATCAATCTGAAATATTGTATGATAGCATTGTTAAATTTGCAAATGCGTTTCCCGAAGAAATAGAAATTAATGAGTGGGGAGAAACAGTGA
>DVKZ01000131.1 GCA_018715775.1 Candidatus Fimousia stercorigallinarum
CCACATACTACTGATAAATGACTGGCACAAGAGGATGAAAATCATTTTGATGTGGTTAATGAAGTACGTCAGTTGATGGATGATTGTCTGACACAAAATGGAATGGGAGTTGATTTGACCGAGAAGATCATCGTGGCTGCCTATAGTCCTACAGTACTGACATCGAATAGCATGAATGCTATCTGGACTAATAATGCTTCGAATAGTCCGAAAATACAGGCATTGTCAGCGGCTGCAAATAATATAATTCAACTACTGGTTGATGGCAGCGAAATGGGCAGATTGACTACGCGTTTTCCTGATGAGTTCGATTTTAGATGCATTATTAGTATACCGCAGACATCACAGTTTACTGGCATTTTAAATAACTTATATAATCGGATTATATCGTTAGTAAGCACATCCCAAGATACGATTTCGATTGTCGATATATATCACAATCTTCCATTATACATGCTGGACGGCATGGCCGAGATGCATGATATATATGTGAATAGTCATGTGGCAGGACTTCATATGGATGAAAACAATTGGGACTGGAGGAGATGCCCGAATCCATATACTATCGATTCGGTAGCGCTTGATCTCATGAAGGCGGGAAAACCTGTTCAGCATATAGAACAATATGAGGATTATCAGATTCTGCTGAACGTAAAGAAACAAACAGAAGATGGGATGCATAAGTATCATTTTATCGAATACCAAGGTCATGATATGATTTTGTATGATATCTATTCGGATAGAGTCGATATGAAAGTGTTTAAAGAGAAACTCCGTGAAGAAGCAAAAGAACAAGGAAAAACCTTCGAATTGATTCCGTTTATGAAGAACAATGGGTTTGTTTTCCGTCCGGAAATCATTTCTACTTTTCCGACGGATATCGATCTTACATTGACGTCGTTTGATTCGATCGATATGAATGATCCGCGATATAGTGTATATCAGGAGATACCGGTTCCAATTCCGGAGTTATATAAATGGATGAGGAGTCGTGTTAAATATATGGATATCCTTGAGAGAAATACGAAGTTGTTTGAGGAATTGTATGAAGTGTAGTGCTATATTAAAGTTGTAACAGCAGTGGCTAATAAGATATCATCAATCTATCACAGAAAGAAGGAATGATTATGCCACAAAATTACACACCAGAATTTAAAAAGAAGATTGTACGTCTCCATTTAGAGGAAGGATGCACCTACAAAAGCATTATTGCGGAATACGGCGTATCCAAAGCCAGCATTTCCAAATGGTGCCGTGAATTCAGTGAAGAATGCCGCACCAAAGCCATCATCAATCCAGAAGGCGCCAATGAAGCGGAGCTTATGAAAGAGAATCTCCGGCTGCATAAAGAACTGGTGGAAGTAAAAAAGGAAAATCTCTTCTTATAAAAAGCGACGGCATTCTTTGCAAAGGAGATTGATTAGAGGCTTATCGATTTATTGAGAAATATCATCAATTGTTTGGGTTACGTTGGCTCCTCGATCTGTATGACCGCAGTGTGGCTGCAAGCATAACAGACCGACATATCACCACAAATCTCGCCATCCGCACATTAAAAAAGGCATTGGATTCACAGCCGGCAGTCAAAGGAGAGTTGATCCTTCACAGCAATCAAGGAGCGCAATATACATCGGAAGCATTTGTTGAATTCTGCAGGTCTGTCCATGTAACCCAAAGCATGAGCAGGACCGGATGCTCATATGATAATGCACCAATGGAGAGGTATTTCAATACGCTGAAGAATGAATGCATAAATCTATATGAGTTTCAAACAGAGGAAGCACTCTATCAGACAGTAAAGGTGATGGGAAGACCGGATAATTTGAAATTAAGATCTTCCATGACTTTGTTTTCAATTGCAGAGTCAGACGAAATGGTATTTAAAAGGGTGTTGGAAAAGTTTTATAAGGGGAAATCGGATGGCAAAACTTTGAAAATATTGGGACTTAGTAAGGATAATAACAAATGAATGCAGTATTATTAACAGTAATATTATTATGTGTAATTGCTATTCCATTTATAATTATATGGAAAAGCCGTATGGATAATAAACGGTGGAAGGCAACGGTCTATCTCCTCCTGTTAGTCTGGGCCGCTAGGTTCTCTGTCGGCATCTTCAGCAGCCTGAAGCAGGAGACAGGATTAACCATGCCGGAATCCCTTTTTGACAGCCTGATCCATGCGTTGCAGACGTTCAGCATGGATGAAGATTATACTGTCTATACCGTAGCGGGCAAAGCCTGGTTGAAGGAAATTCATCCGGCTCTTGGAGATGCATACGGCATAGTGATCTCCGTGATCAACCTTATCGCGCCGATCTTAGGAGGAGCATTGTTATTAAGTATTTTGACCAATATTTTTTCCAATGCGAAGATTGCGGTATTCCCATACCGCCACAAGTTCGTATTCTCGGAACTAAATGAAGCTTCGATCACGTTGGCAGAAGATATCATGCGTGAGGATCACTATAAAAAGATCTTAAACAAAAAGTTCCGCAGTATCCGTCCGCTGATCGTCTTTACGGATGCTTATCTGGACGATGAATCGGAAGTCAGTTCGGAACTGTTCAACCGTGCCCGAGACATCGGGGCTGTCTGCGTGAAAACGGATCTGATGCATCTTCCGCTCCGCAGATCGGGATCCGTGGACTATTTTCTGATGGATGCGGACAGCAAAGGGAACATCAGTACGTTGTCCGGGCTGCTGAAAAATAAATACAGGAACGGAAGACTGTGGACAGCCGGAGCTGATCAGGACAATCCGAATATCCGGATGTTTATCTTTACGACGGATGATTTTGAAGACACGATGGTAAAGAACATTTGCGGAAAGAACGGCAATGCACAGAAAGTACTGGTCCGGACGATCCGGGATTATAAGAACATGGCGGTCAATCTGATGAATGATGTGCCACTGTTCCTGCCATTGCTCCACACAACGGAAAAAGAATTGGCGGTAACGATCTTTGGAAGCGGCAGTATAGGCGAGGAAATCTTTCAATCGGTATTCTGGTGCGGGCAGATGAACGATATCGCTCTTACCATCAACGTGGTATCTAAGGATGCGGAGAAACTGGAAAACAGGATCCGAGAGACCTGCCCGGAACTGTTGAAAAGCACAGATCCTTCTTCTGATCTGCTAAAAGTCTATCCGTTCGGGGATACGGAAAAGAGAAACCCTCCGTATTGCAAAAAGGTCTCGTTCTATAAGGTGGATAACATCTTCGAATTTTCCGATATCCCGGAAGAGGTATTTAATGGTACGAATTACTACGTTGTGGCTCTTGGAACTGACGATAAGAACATCACGGTGTCACATAAGATCAAAATGAAGGTGAGCAGAAAAAGTATCCTGAATGAAAGGCAGAGGCATACTGTGATCGTACCGGCAGTGTATGACCGTGAGCTGGCCGAGACGCTGTACGATGTTTCGGCCGAGGGATTTGGACCTTCCATCATTCCGTTTGCGACACTGGAAAGCCGATACAGCTGCAGAAATATCTTTATGACCGATTTCCTGGGACGTGCTTTGGACACCGCAAGGTTATATGATAAAAAACAAGAGACAAAAGACCGGGACGATGAATATACCTACTGGTCGAATATCACGCGGACAGTGCATGCACCGTATAAAGCGTTTGCTCTCGGCAGAATCTTATCGGTGGAAATGGGCCGGACGGATGAGGAAAGATGGCATTTAAAGGAGCACGTGCAGTTGTCGGAAAATGAGAAACATATGATCGCGTGGATGGAACACCGAAGATGGAATGCTTTTTTAAGAACGCAGGGATTCACCTGTCCGTCAAAAGAAAAATACGACCAGTATCATGCATATTATGCAGAAACAGGTCATCCGGACACGCATAAGGAACTGGAACTGAAATATCATCCCTGCCTTGTGGAATGCAGACCAGGTCCGTATCATCTGCCGGAATCAGAGAATTTTAACAGAGAGGAATACGATTATCTGGATTATGTAACCATGTATAACTATTACAAGGAAAAAACGGCAGCGGGAGAAGCAATGACGGCAGAAGGGTTAAGAAATAAGGATTACAAACAATATGATTATATCGAATATGATCCGGCTTTAAAAGGATTCATATAAATGAATAGGAGGAAGAAATCATGAATTATGATATAGCACGTTTCATTAAAGCACATGAATTAAATTATCAGAGAGCGTTGGCTGAAATTAAAAATGGGAAAAAAGTGAGTCATTGGATATGGTATATTTTCCCTCAGATAAAAGGTCTTGGGTATAGTTCCATGTGTAATTACTATGGTATTATAAATTTAGAGGAAGCAAAAGCGTATCTGGCTGAACCGATCCTCAGAGAGCATCTTATTGAAATCTGTCACGCATTATTGTCTCTGGATACGAATGATGCAGCAAAAGTGATGGGAAAGCCGGATGACTTGAAATTAAAATCTTCAATGACGTTGTTTTCAACTGCAGATCCTGACGAAAAGGTATTTAAAAAGGTACTGGAAAAGTTTTTCAACGGGAAATCAGATGATCATACTTTAAGAATATTGGGAATTTATGGAGATACAAACATATGAAACATCAAACCCATGTAATAATGATCCAGATCCGGAAGTACAATTGGATTTAAGTTGTAAAAAATAAAAAAGGATTGGCGGATAATATACTTGCAAGTGATCAATGCTGTTGCATGGAAAAATTGATAGTACAATGGAAAGGGGCGATCGTCTAGCATGGCAGAGAGACCTGTATTCGTACCGTATCATAAGGCACCGTTTTATCGGCCGGTTATTGTGAATTTTGAATGGAATGGGGCTTTGCAAAGGCCCAAAAACAGAAGAACATAAGAGCAATCCATGAAGCTTTTGCAAGAATCAGACCGGGAGAGAAGGTTTTGGAGATTTCGAGCAAATCTATGCAGGAGAACGGTGAAGACTTGAGCGCATTCTTTTTGCAAAAATATGTTCCTTCGCTGGATAAAAAAACTCCGGTTGAAGGTGTGTTTCAATCTGCAAAAACCTTTGAAAAGGGCGGTCCGTATAAAGATCTTCTTTATGCGGCACCGAGAGAGGCAAAAAGAGATCAACGTTTGAAAAACAGCGGAAAACTGGTCTGTTTTACTTTTGAGGGCAAAGAAATTCCACTGGAACCAACAACAGTCTTTTACGACTATATCTACCTGAATGCTTTATTGGAAAATGAGAGTCTGGCCAAGACAGTTCTTCAATATGATGCATTTACCGATATTGAATTTAATCCTAATAAGAGTCTGAATTGTCAGGCAAAGGCAGCAGCTGCATTCGTGGCATTGTTAAGACTGGGATTGATCGAACAGGTAAAAGATTTCGAAGCATTTTTAAAGCTGAATGATTATTCTCCGGCAGTGAATGATTCTCGTTTACAGAAGAAAAAGACCAAAGCATCCGGTACTTTGGATGAAGACAAATCAGCTGAAGAGAAGGTGGATTTGAATGATGTCAATTAGAAAGTGAGGAATCGGAAAATGGAAACAGATTCAAACAATAAAGTATTTATCAATTGTTCCAACCATCCATCCGAGAGGTGGAGCAGGGAACAAAAACAGGCCGCTGAAAGATATGGGGAGATCGTAGATCTCCCATTTCCGGAGGTGGATCCGTCCTGGGATGCCGGACAGGTGAGGAGCCTTGCAGAAAAAGTAGTGGAAACCATGATGCAATATCATATTGCTGCTGTTATGTGCCAGGGGGAGTTTACTCTTACCTATGCGATTATCAGAAAATTAAAGGAAAAAGGAATCACCGTTTTGGCGGCGTGCAGCAGACGCAGGGTGGAAGAAATCACAAATGCGGATGGAAGTTCGCAGAAACAGGCGGTTTTTAGCTTTGAAGGATTCCGGGAGTTTTGATTGAATGATGAGGTTTGAAGGATGAAATTTTATATTGGTTTAGGCGGTATAGGCTGTAAAACGTTATTACAATATCAAAAGCTGCATGAACAGGATGCTGATAAAAAATTCTACTATGTAGATACGGATCCTATGACCCGTGAGATTGCAAAGAATGTTTATATTCTGCCAAATGCAGCGAATGGAACCGGCACCAGGCGTTATGCCGGTAGAAATATCGTGAATTATGAAATCTATAATGGCTCGATGTCAGAGTTCTTTATGGACATAAAGAGAGCAGAGCAGGTTGAGTTGATTTTTTCGCTTTCGAGTTTCGGTGGATTTGGAGGAGCTGCGATCATTCCTTTGATCGATTACCTGGAAGCAATCAGCTGGAAGCAATTGCAATCATGTGTTGTTATTTCGTTTAACGAAAATGCACATATGAAGTTGGGATTTCCGCAATACCTGGTTCATAAATTTCAGGAAAATACTGTTGAGTATGTAAATGAACTTCTCGCAAGAGAGCAGGAGGTTGATTCAGAATACTGTATTGGCAATCAATTTAACCCGGGCTGTGTGTCTTATGTAGTAGATACGCGTGATATGAATGTCGATGAGTTTTGGAAGTGTTTTGATTACCCAGATCATCAGTTAAAGGAAATTGACTGCAAAGAGAAGTATAAATTGAAGCGATCCGGAGAGCAGAAAAAGAAACCGGATGTATTCATTAGTTATTCATCCAAAGACCAGGAAATAGCGGATAAGATTGCAGAGCAGTTGAAGCTTTCCGGACTACAGCCCTGGATTGCAACCCAAAATATAAAAGAGGGCTCTTATGCGAAACAAATCATGCAGGCTATTCGTGATACGAAGGTTTTTCTTGTAGTGATCAGTAAGAATTCGATTCATTCGGAACAAGTTAAGAACGAGATCGACAGAGCCTTTAATCGGATAAAGGATGGACTGATAATTATGCCATTTGTTATAGACGATTCGGAATTGGATGATGAATGTCAATACTATTTGTGCAGACAGGAGTTCTTTTTTGGGAAAACACCGCCAATCGACGACCGGATATACGAATTGGCCAAATCGATCAGAGAAGTAACAGGTGGAGGAGAAGATTAGGATGAAGCACTATCGGGTTTTAGTACTGGCAATGAGCACATTGAGTGATCCGTTAAAGATGGGGGCGTTAAAGAATCGATATTACTATAAATGCGAAGAGAACGGCAATACGCAATATAAAGGGAATTATCATGGCATAGGACAACTTGAACCGATTCCTCAATACATTATGGAACAATACGGCGATATTACGCATATGATTATTTTGACGACTCATAAGGCTAAGGACAGGTTATGCTATAACTGGGAAGAAATAAACGAACAGATAGCATTACTTGAGGAAAGCGGCGGGCAAGGTGACGGCGCCGTTATCGATTTAACTGAGGAAGAAAAAGCAAATGGGATTTCAGCAGTGGAGTTTTTTGAAAAAAGAATGACTGCTTTTTGTAAAAAAAAGAAAATAGATACTCCGCATTTTGAAGTCATAGACTTTAGCGAAGAACAACCGGAGGCCGGACTTAATGGGCTGATGCAATCTATCAGAAAATTATATCAGGACTATCGAAACGATAATAAGAATGATACAGACGATCAGAACTGGCAGATGTTCGTAGACGTTCATGGCGGTCTCAGAGACGCATCGTTTGTTATATTTGCAATGATTCATAATCTCTCGGCACCGGATGAGCAGGATCTGATCGGAATGGGGGAAAAGATAAGTGCAGCGATCGCACGTCTCACGGATGGGAAAGGCACTGTTCCGGTGACAGGGGTATTTACTATTTATTTTGATGCAGCCCAAAATGGTGGGAAATCATTGATCGTTGACAGGACCGACTTCTATAACATGTTCGTACGGGAATCCCTTGAGGCGCATATGAACTATGGACAATATGCCGGGATAGCTTTAAAATCAGATATTAATCCCGAGTCGGATAATTCTCAGCCATATGCCTTTATAAGCTATCGGCGTTTGGATGCGCCAAAGGAGAGATTTGCTGTACTTGGAATCCTGAAAAAGGAAGGGTATCGTTATTGGTATGATGACGGTATTGAACTGCATGAAGACTGGCAGGAAAAGCTGGAACTGGCAAATACAAAAAGTGCGGTGTTTATCGCTCTCATCACGAAACAATATTATAAATCCTATCAATGTGTGAAAGAGCTGCGGCAGGCGCTGGATGAAAAGAGACCGGGCGATATACTCCTAATATCAACGGATGGGACTTTGTTATATCCGCCGTTCAGCGAAGGGAAGAACGAATTTACTATACCGGATCAGGATGGGCATGCCTCGATCAGTATCCGAAAGGATGAGATTGAGGGTGTAACAAAAGATAACCATTTGAATTTGCGCGATCAAATGCATCATGGCGTCCTGGACAAGATGCAGTTTATTGATAAATTGAAGAGACTTTGTGAAAAGAATAACGACTTTGGCAGAATCAAAAAGGCAGAGCAGTGATTTGAAGAAATATATTGCGGCAGGATCGGTTTGTCCGGTCATGCCGTAGCCGGATTAATCATTGACAGGTCGGCTTCGGGCTGAATTTATACAGCACTAAATCCAACTCGCTTTAATTTCATTCGTAGCTTCAGTTATCTCTGTATCAAGGAAAGATTAGACAGTTTAAAGTGTGATATCGTTCTTTTCTTTTTATTAAAAGTGGTGTATAATCAAGTTATCTGAAAGAAGGACTAATAGAAAATATTACAAAAGTATTAACATGCCAAAAAATGAGCGAAAAAACCTTGTTTTCAGAATTGTCAGACAAATACCTGCAAAAATGAGGCCGGGAAGCCAGTATTTATGGGGGTTTCCAGAGGGTACCGTAGAAATGAGAGAAGCCCGACTAAGGGCATTGACACTTTTTTTTGCTAACTGCTAATGTTGTCATCATGTTTGTAGAAATGAGAGAAGCCCGACTAAGGGCATTGACACCCACCAACAAC
>DVKZ01000132.1 GCA_018715775.1 Candidatus Fimousia stercorigallinarum
GTTAAAAGAATAGAAAATGCATATGGGCTTTTGAAGTTAGATGCCAATCTGCGAAGCTGGATGGTCACACCGCAATTATACGAAAAGATTATTCAGTCAGGGATTTCAGAAGAATATTTTAGACCAGTATATTCTAAAAGAAGGGTGATTTACGCTTATGAATTGATTAGTAAGAATATCTTGCCAGAATATTCTTATATTGATCCGAATTATATTTATAAACGTACATGTTCCCAATGCGGGACGATAACATATGTTCGTGACAATACACAGTATAAATACATTCAAAAACAGATGACAAAAGATGGAGTAAAATCATTGGAACCGGTAAATCTTACAACGGAATTTTATAATGAGCAGCCTCAAATTATCATTAATAAAGAACTGTATGATATTATATGGAAATATATTCCGGATGCAGATGAAGAATTTTATCCTGTGTTTTCTGCAGATTGATCAAGCTTGGAAACGAGCTAAATAATTATATTTTGAAGGAGAGCATAATGTTTCTTGAAATGAATATCCGAATCCAGCCTTCATTTCCTCCCTTTAAGGATGAGTTTGATGATACGATGAAAAAAGATCTGAAAGAACTGGATAAAATATTTGGAAAGTTTGTTAAATCAAAAACAAAAAGTGAGATTATGTATACGGTTACGGAATATGAAAAAATCATATCCCCTTTATTGAAAGAGTACCTGGTAAAAAATAATGTTTCAGAACAGTATTTTCGTCCGGTGTATTCTAAACGGACCTCGAAGGATGTCTTTGCATATCAAGTAACAGGAAAAGGGAGTGTACTGCCACCGCTGTCTTATATGCCATCATTAGATAATTACCTGCTTGAATGTAAGTTTCATCATTTATATGAAATATATGAAAAATCAGACAGCAGAGGAGTATATGAAAATACAAAGTACGAAAATATTATTTCATATGCGGCAGCAAAACAAAGGAGATACATTACCAAAGAGGCTTATGATCTATTAGATGATATTAATGAAGTGTATGAAACGATAGAACGGAATAGGGTAATCTTATTCAATAGAAGGACGTTTCAATTGTTATTGGATCGTGTACCTAATATAAAAAAATATTCGATACCAGTTTTTTTATTAGAGAAGGTTCCGAAAAATGTGTGGGAAAAAAGATGATTATATCTGCCATTATTATCACTGTGTTCTGTACTTGTATGAGATCGATGGGATTGATTGACAGAACTCTCGTTTCATATTACAATGTTTATGCTAAAACAAGGTATGGATTTTTCAGCCGGTTACGGTTTTTTTCGCCATGCAGATGTTCGAAAGAACATTTGCATGGCGTTTTTCTTTTTCAGGAGGTGTGATATGAACGAATATTTTATGAAAGAAAAACCCATTTTCCCGTTAATTGTTTCAATGGCAATGCCGATGGTTATATCGATGCTTGTGAATTCTCTCTACAACATTGTAGACAGTTTTTTTGTGGCACAGATCAGTGAAGATGCGATGATGGCATTGTCTCTCGTTTATCCGGTTCAGAATTATATTAATGCAGTTGCGATCGGCTTTGGCGTAGGGATCAATGCAGTGATCTCGTACTATTTAGGAGCACAAGATCATAAAACTGCGAATATTGCAGCAACGCACGGTACGGCCTTATCGGTGCTGCATGGGCTGGTGATCACGATCTGCAGCATTGCAATGATGCCATCATTTTTGAGGATGTTTACAAAGTCACAAGTTGTCATTGATATGGGAATCCGGTATTCAACCATTGCATTCTCTTTTTCACTTGTGATTATGCTGGCGCTTTCCTTTGAAAAGTTGTTCCAGTCAGTGGGAAGAATGAAAGTGACGATGGTCGGACTGTTGATCGGGTGTGTAACCAATATTATTTTGGATCCGCTGTTCATTTTCGGGATTGGTTGTTTCCCGAAACTTGGAATTGCCGGAGCTGCTTTGGCGACAGGTATCGGACAGGTTTCTACGCTCGTATTTTATCTGATCGTATATAAAAAAAGTGATATACCGCTTTGCATCAGCCGCAAATATCTGGTTCGAAATGGACAGATTGATCAAAAGCTTTATGCTGTTGGTATACCGGCAATGTTAAATCTTGCACTTCCTTCTCTGCTGATCTCCTGCCTGAATGGTTTGCTGGCATTCTATTCAAGCAGCTATGTGGTGATCCTGGGAATCTATTATAAACTTCAGACTTTTATTTATCTGCCGGCGAACGGTATTGTTCAGGGAATGCGGCCCATCATTGGTTATAATTATGGGGCGCGGGAATATCAGAGAGTGAGTCAAATCTATCGTATCACGCTGTATATGAGCGGAGCGATCATGATCGCAGGAACGCTTATCTGCCTGATCGCATCGGAGCCTCTGATTGGCATGTTCACATCGAATCGGGAAACGGTTCGTGCCGGAGGAACCGCACTTCGTATCATCAGTGCCGGCTTTATTGTTTCGGCGGTATCCGTAACATCCTGCGGGGCGTTAGAAGGACTGGGGAAAGGTGTACAGTCGCTGGTCATATCCCTGTGCAGGTATGCGTTGATCATTATTCCGGCAGCATATTTGTTATGCCGTATTTGGGGACCGGTTGGTGTATGGAATGCTTTCTGGGTGGCGGAAGCAGTTACTGCCATAATTGCATTAGTAGTATACAGGTGTTCTGTTGAACGTCCGTCTTTAAAAAAGCAATAAATTTTTGTGTAATATAGCAGATGTGTGTACAAAATAAAAGGTATCCAGATATAATAAAATTAAGAAATCATATGTAAAGTTGGAGGGGCACGATGGAAATGAACTGGAAAAAAGTTTCGTGGAATGTGCTGGGGATTGTGCTGGGATCCTTTATGTATGCATGTGGGATCAGTTTATTCCTGGATCCGAATAATCTTGCTCCCGGAGGACTGATTGGGATTGCCGTAATTCTGAACCGGCTGTTGGGGCTTGAAACCGGAACATTATTTTTCTTATTGAATATTCCGGTTGTTTGCCTTGGGTTGTGGAAGTTTGGACCACGTTTTATCGGTTCCACATTTTTTGCAATCGCAATCAATTCCGTGTTTACAAATGATATGGCGGGTTTTGGAGTCGTAACGACCGATCCGCTTCTTGCTTCGCTGGCAGGAAGTATTTTAGTCGGAGCTGGCATTGCATTTGTTTTTCGCAGCGGTGCAACGACCGGGGGTATTGATATTATTATTAAGATCATACGTATGAAATATAAACATTTGAAAACAGGACATTTATTTTTATCGATCGACATCGTAATTGTGGTCATTTCCGGTTTTGTATTTCAGGATTTTAATATTGTGATGTATGCGCTCATTGCAGTTGTTGTATCGGGCCGGGTCATTGATTATGTCTTGTATGGCGGTGACGAAGCAAAACTGATCTATGTGATCAGCGATCATGCAGATCAGATCGCAGACCGTATTTTAAAAGAGATGAGTGTGGGAGCCACTTTTCTGAAAGGACAGGGAGCGTTTACCGGCAATGACAAAAAAGTGATCCTCTGTGCAGTGCGAAAAAATCAGAGTCCAAAATTAGAAGAAATTGTAAAATCGGAAGATAAAAAAGCTTTTTTGATCATATCCAGTGCACATGAGATTTACGGGGAAGGTTATAAAGATATTTACAAAGAAAAGTTATAAGAAAGTTAACGTTTTGTTAAGCGATTAGAAATAATTTCCGTGTATACTATTTTAGATATGTATAAAGCACAAAGGAGAAAATCGCTATGATAGAATATCTGATGCTCTTAGATACGGAAGAAGAACGACGGCAGCTGACAATTCTTTACAAATGTTACAGGGATGCTCTGTTTTTTTCAGCAAAAATGATTTTAAAGGATGAGGGACGTGCGGAAGATGCTGTGCATGAGACATATTTAAAGCTATTGAATTGTTTAGATAAAGTCAGAAAAGAAGATTATCGGACACTGGATCGTTATTTAAGGAAAAAAGAACGTGATCCTGGGCTAAGCCTTTCAAAATTTTTAGAAAAAGAAAATAAAAAAAGTTGTCACAGAGTATGGGGTTTTATCGTTACTATTATGAAGAATTTCATTTATGATGAACTGCGGCTTCAAAAAAGAAGAAATGAGATTCCTTTTGAAGAACATAGGAACGACAGGGAGATTAATCTGGCGGGATTGGATTACCTGGTTGCTAAAACGGATGAGGAACGGTATATGATACAGTGCATCTATCGTTTGCCTTATCCGTATAAAGAAGTTCTCTATCTGCAGTATTATTGTGAATATTCTTCGGATGAGATCGGAGAATTACTGAATAAGACGCCGGCGAATATCCGACAGATTTCGAAACGGGGACGAGACAGGCTGCGACAGTGGATGAGGGAAGGAGGATATTCTTTGTGACAGAAGAAATGTTGACTCAGATGATCAAAAGCGCCTGTGAATTGGAATACGAAGAAATTGAAAAGCGGATCAAGACGGAATATCCGCACATATTTTCGGATGCATTTAACCAGAAGATGGATTGTCTTGTTATGATGGAAGAAGATGATGAAAGGGAGCAGCTGGATCCAGACCATCCGATTCACTTCCGGATCCGATATGTCCTGGTAGCCGTATTGTTATTAGTGCTTGGAACATCGACTGTTTTTGGGGATACATTTTTTAGTGAAAAGATCAAAGACTTCGTTTATAAGGTTTTTCCGCAATATATTATGATTGAAAGTGATCGGGCAGAGGGAGTTTCAGAGTTATCTGTAGATCGTTGGAAAAGCCCGTCGTATATTCCTGAAAGGTTTTCGATTGTGAATGAAGAAAAGAACGAGGAAACCGGGCTGCATACAATGATGTGGAGTGACAGCGAGAATCACACATTGAGTTATATGCAGGCGGGGTTGAATATGACGATGGCTGTAACCTCCAACGGGGAGAAGCCAAAAGAAGTTATGATCGGCAGCACAGTAGGAAAACTAAGCATGGATGGGGAAGGCAATCGGAGCCTTTTCTTTGAGAAGGATGAAGAAGTGTTTACAATCGTTGGTTCCGTTTCAGAAGAAGAGATTATAAAAATCGCAGAAAGCATTCAGTAAATATCCGGTCTCAGGGCGTGCGGGGGATGCCTGATCAGCAGTTTCCCGCACGTTTTTTCTATCTGTTTATCAGAAATGAAATGATCTGATGCTTTCTTTTATTGCGAAGGCGCTCAGCAGCGACAGCCGTTATATATGGGGGAATATTCTTGCACCATGTGAAGTCATTAACAGTATGGGAATTCGAATGATATCCGTGGAAGCATTGGCCTGCTTTTTGTCCGGATATCATTTGGAAGACTTTTTTATTGATTACGCACAGAGTATCGGACTTGCCCCGACACTGTGTTCTTATCATAAAGCGTTTGTCGGAGCAGTAGAAAGCGGTGTCTGTCCAAAACCGAAATATGCAGTAACGACATCTTTGTCATGTGATGGCAATCTGAATACCTTTCGCTTTTTGGAAAAGCAGGAACAGGTTCCGTTTTCCCTTTTGGATGTTCCGTATACGAATGATGAAGATGCGGTGATCCATTTTTGTCATTGGGGATGCAAACAGGTTTCCGGTGGAAGTAATATTTTAAAGAATGATATGAAGGAAAAAGAGATTCCGATGCTGATCTTGGATGGCGACGGCATCGATAAGAGGAACAGCCACGACGGACAGATTAAGACCCGTTTAGAAGCATTTCTTGAGATGATAGAGGAGGATGATTAAATGATCGGATATATTTGCAAGTATACACCTATTGAGGTTTTTGAAGCGATGGGAGAAGAAGTTGTCCAGATTGAGCCGGAAGTGACTTCTTTTAATCAGGCGGATACGCTGATGCATCCGAATATCTGCAGTTTTGCAAAAGGACTGCTGGAAACTGTATTGGGCGGACAATATGAGGCGATCATTTTGACAACCTGCTGTGACAGTATCCGACGTGTGTATGATATTTTAAAAGAAAAACTGCCGAATACGTTTGTCTATATTTTGGACACACCGCGTATTATAAAAGATGCCGGAATTTGTCTTTACGAAAAGCGGATCCGTGAAATGATTGAAGCATACGAGCAGTTCAGTGGCAAGAAATACGATGATGAGAAGCTGGAAAAGGTTTTGATGGGAAAATTCGGAACGCCGGCGATCAAACTGGATGAAAATGGAGAAGTGACGGATTTTGTCATGAATGATAAATGTGCAGCCGGAACCGGCCGCTTTTTGGAAGCGATCGCCCGTACGTTAGAAATCGGGATTGATGAAGTCGGACCTGCGGCATTGACTTCCAAAGAAAACATTGAGATCACGAGTATGTGCACGGTATTTGCAGAGTCAGAGGTAATTTCCTTGATTGCCAATAATAAAGAAAAAAGCGATATTGCAAACGGAGTCTGCCATTCAATTGCCAATAAGGCCTATTCTCTGATGAAAAGAGTGGGATTGCAGGGCGGCTATATGATGACCGGAGGGGTTGCAAAGAATCCGGGCGTTGTCCGTGCGGTGGAAGAAAAACTCGGCGATAGGCTTTATATCTGTCCGGAACCCGAAATTGTCGGGGCTGTCGGCGCCTCTTTATATGCTCTGGATAAGCTGCAAGCGGATGCATAAGGCGGCCTTTCATTTTCCTTCCGAAATATTAAAAAATAAAAGTAGAAGCCGGAATATATTTATGGTAAAATAAAATATATCAAACAGGGTGTCTATTGTTTATTACAGGAGGTTAGTATGACAGTAAAGAGAGCTTATGAAAATAAAGACGGAGTGTTTATTGAATTTTATACGAATGATGAAATGTACTGTGGAGATTTGTTTACAGTAGATGGAAAGAATTATAACTCCGGTGAACACGTATTTGAGATTTCTGAAATTCGCGCTGATCTGGAAAAATGCAAAGTTACTGCTCAGTACTTAAAAAAAGTGGATGCGCCGGTAGAAGGAACAGCAGCGAATATTACAGGATCGATCAGATTAAGAAACTTAACCGGATGCTATATTTACAAATTCCAGAATTAATAAATGATCACAGACACAACGGAAAGTGATAAGCGGGGAAAAACTGCACAGCAAGTTTTCCTCGCTTTTTGAAATGGGGAGAAGAGAATGTTAGCAAAAAGAATACAAAATATGGCACCCTCTGCGACAAGCGAGCTATTTGGAAAAGTTGCTCAGCTGAAAGAACAGGGGGTTGATATTATTTCCTTCAATGTTGGAGAACCGGATTTTCCGACGCCGGAAGAAATCATTGCTGAATGCAAAGAGGCGATGGATGCAGGTAAGACGAAGTATACGCCGGTTTCCGGGATTACAGAATTAAAAGATGAGATCTGCCGGAAGTTAAAGAAAGATAATCATGTGCACTATGAGAAGGATCAGATCTGTGTTTCGACGGGGGCAAAGCATGCGCTGTATAATGCGGTGATGACGATCTGTGATCCGGGAGATGAGATTTTGCTGCCGACACCTTGCTGGGTAAGTTATGTAGAAATGATCAAACTTGCCGGCGGGATTCCGGTAGCAGTACCTGCCAGAGAGGATTATCAGCTGGATCTGGATGCGATCCGGGCGGCTGTGACGGAACGTACAAAAGGGATTATGATCAATACGCCGAATAATCCGACTGGAGCCTGTTATACAAAGGAAAGTCTGATGGAACTCGGAGAGATTGCAGTTCAGAATGATTTTTATATCATTTCGGATGAAATTTATGAAAAACTGATCTATGACGGCAATGAACATGTATGTGTTTCGAGTCTTTCGAAAGAAATTTACGAGCATACGATCTTAATTAACGGTTTTTCGAAATCTCACGCTATGACAGGATGGAGGATTGGATATGCGGCTGCCTCAAAAGACGTGATTAAGGGAATGACAGGATTTCAAAGCCATGTAACGTCGAATAATACGACATTTGTTCAGTGGGCAGCTATCCGGGCACTGCAGATGGGACCGGATACGGTGACTGCTATGCGTGACGAATTAGAAAAACGTCGTGATTTTATGTATGCGAGCCTGTGTGAAATGCCGGGGATTACTTGTGTAAAACCAGGTGGAGCTTTTTATCTGATGCCGGATATCAGTGCGTACTTTGGGAAAAAGGCGAACGGGAAGATTATAAAAGATGCCGGAGATTTCTGCATGTATATGCTGGAAGAAGCAAAGGTGGCAGTTGTACCGGGTGATGCCTTCTTTATGCCGAATGCCGTACGTTTTTCTTATACGGATTCGATGGATCGCCTTCAGGAAGGAATGGAGCGGTTTGGCAATGCATTATTAAAAATAGAATAAAGGCGATCGAGCGTTTATGATTTGCTGCAGTGTTCTTTGTCCCGTTTTGGGAAGAGGCTGCAGCATTATTAATTCATCACAATGGAAAAATATTACAAAAATGATTGACAATATTTTCCAGATATTGTATACTACGAATATCAGAAGGGAGGAGATAGTGATTGAAGAACGGTTATTAACGAGAGAGCAGTTTGGTCCCCTGTATCCGTTGGTTCGGAACGACAGGATCACCGATATTAACTGGAATGGGAGACAGCTTTGGATCGATCATCTTGACCGGGGACGGTACTGTTCGAATATCTTATTGGAGGCGGCATTTATCCAGCAGTTCACATCTCATATCAGTAATGTCGTCAGTCTTAATTTCAACAAACATACACCACTATTGGAAGCTGAGGCGAATGGCCTCCGCATTTCTATTATTCATGAATCTTATGCCAGAAGCGGCAGAAGCATATCGATTCGAAAGTCACCACCGATAAAGCGTTTATATGACGAAATGATGATACAAGAACAATATTGTACGAAAGAAATGTTGGTTTTTTTAAAAAACTGTGTAAAGGCGCATATGAATATTGTCATATGCGGACAGGTCGGAAGCGGTAAGACCGAACTTTTGAAGTATTTGACACAGTTCATTCCGGGAAATGAGAGAGTGATCACAATAGAGGATACGTTGGAAATCCATTATAGTACGATTTATCCGGATAAGGATGGAATAGAGATTAAAGTAGATCCGGAACGGTTTTCGTATACTCAGGCGATTAAAGCCAGCCTGCGGCAGCTGCCAAACTGGATCCTGCTTTCGGAATCCCGGGGAGATGAAGTACGGTATTTGATGGAATCTCTGACGACTGGACATTATTGTATGACGACGATCCATACGGATGATGTCAGAAAGATACCGGAACGCATCCGGAATATGATCCGCGACAGTTATGCGGCCAAACGGATCGGAAGGGAAACGTATATCTTTTTGGATATTTGTATTTTGATCAGAAAGACTGTTGGCAGCAATGGAATGATTCGGCGCTATATTGATCAGATCGGATGTTTTTCTTCTTCCGATCGGGGAAAGCAGCAGCGAGTGATCTTGTTTGTTCAGGACGGGGAGTTCGTGTGCCATCAGCTGCCGGAGGATATTATGGACAAATTTCGAAAAAATGATATCGAAGATCCGTTCCATTTAGCGGTAGAGAGGAGCGGGGGATGAAGCGGTATTCTGTAAAATATATCCGGTTTCGGAATCTGCAGACGCAAATAAACGGGTATGGATATCACTATTCTTTTTCTAAGTATCTGGTATTGCTATTTCTTGGAATGGGAGTGATGATCGGGATAGGAATGCTAAATGGTCTGAAGCTGGTCAATATCTGCATTTTGTCCGGTATGGTCGTATTGCTGATCCCTGTTCTTCTGATCGTACAGTTTCGGTATCTTTATGAGCAGCAGAGATTTCAGTCTGTCGTCAACTATATGGAGCAGATGATGTATTCTTTTCAAAAGCATTCTAAAATTGTATCGGCACTGGAAGAAGTAGAGGCATTGATGGAAGGAGATATACAGTTTCGGATCCGGCAGATCCGTAGTTCGATTGCATCGTCAAAATCCGTCTCGTACAAAGAAGCATTTCAAATGCTGGAAGTGGCATATCCATGTGACCGTTTGATGATCATGCATGAACTGTTTATAAAAGTCGAGAGCATCGGCGGCGAATATCAGGCGGTACTGGCATCGATGCTCGAGGACACGAAGTTATGGACAGAACGGGTATATTTATTTCAAAAAGAACGAAGTCAGATGAAACGGAAGATTGTTTTGAGTATTTTTTGCGTGTTGATCTTGTGCGTGGTGTTGTTTCGGATGCTGGTACAGAGTGAACAGATGGCGATGATTGTGGATTCTTCTTTTTATCAGATCGGTACGACGTTGATCATAGCCTTGTTTTTGCTGATGTTTGCCTTGTCGCAGTGGCTGCTTACCGGAGATTGGATAAAGAGATCCAAAGAAGTGCCGCAAGAACAGCTGATACAGGATTGGCAGCATGTCCGCAGCCAGAAAGATCAGTTTCCGCGTGCCAGAAAGAGATTGCAAAAAGAAGCGGAAAAACAGTTCCCGAGGTGGCTGACGGTAATGATCTTGAATCTGCAGACGGAAAATGTTTTCCGGGCGCTTGTGGAATCGATTGACGATGCACCGTTTGTACTGCGATCGTCTCTTCAGATCCTCGTGGAAGAATTAAAAGAAGATCCAGTGTCGATGAAACCGTATCATCATTTTTTACAGGAACTGCAGACGCCGGAAATCCATTCCACGATGAAGATGCTCTATGCTTACACGAATGTTGGAACGAAAGAAGCAAATGACCAGCTGGAAGCCCTTATGAAACGAAAGATCGTCTTGGAAGACAGGGCGGAAAGAATTCAAAATGAAGACGAGATTGCAAAGTATTTATGTTTCTTTTATGTTCCGATGTTTCTCGGGACGGCAAAGATCATGCTGGATATGTCGCTGATGTTTGTTGTGATGTTTTCTATGTGGGGGCAATTGCTATAATGTTTTGGAGGAACAGCAATATGAAACATTTTTTTGATCAGTATGGGGAAACAATCTTCTTTTTTCTTCTGGCGTTGACCATAGTGATTTTTTATCGGAAACTGGCAGGTCTTTCGCTGATGTAAAAGGAGGAATTATGAGGGGAATTCTAAATGAATATGCAGATTATATCGTTTCTTTTGTGACTGCGGTCGGTATTTTGGTATTTCTGGCGGTAATGATGAATATGCTTGCAACTTCAGCTGCGATATTTGCCGATACTCTTTGTTGAAGAAAGGAACGGTAATCGATGAAGATAGTAATAGAAGAATACGGACATCTGATCGTCCTGTTTCTCGTTGGCAGCATACTCCTGATATTTGTCGGAACCGGTTTCTGGCAGCAGATGAGAGAGCGGACGGATCTACCTGATTCTGTAGAAAAAGCAGGAAATGAGCAAAGTACCTTTTTTCGGATTCCGGAATTTCAGGGACTGGAACAGGACGGAAAACCGCTCGCATTGAAAATCCCGGCAGGAAGCGTTTTTCATCCGCTGCATACAGAACATGTCATTGAGGTAACGGCTGTTGATCCACAGGATGGAGATATTACGGACAGGATCCTTGTATATTTGATCTATACAGAGGGAGAGAAAGAGAAAAGGGTACTATTAGAGGGAGAACTCGAGGCAGAAGAACCGAATAAACAGTATATCCTTGAATACACGGTGCGCAACTCTGCTGGATTTCAGGCAGAAAAGAGGATCAGTCTTTTGACAGATGGGACAGGGGGATGAACATGAGAGTTCCGCTGAATCTAATTTTTGGAAGTTTTTTCTTATTTCTTATGCTTTTTTTGATGATCAGCTGCAATGTGGCTGCGTATCAGACAAAATTGGCATGGGAACAATATGATCTTGCGGTCAGAGAACTGGAAGACAGTCATTTTGATGCTGATGTGATGGAAAAAACGTGTAAGGACAGCAGAAAATCAGGATATCAGCTCGATATTGTACGCGATCGTGTTTATTCAGATACCGAACGATATCTCGTAAAGCTGACGTATAAGATCCGGATACCGATTCTGCAATGGGAAAAGGAACGGGAAATAAGCGGATATGCTATTTAGGGGGAAATATGAAACTAGGAATCGAAATAATGATACAGATCACGATATGTCTGATCGGATTTATGTTTGCATTGTCGGTATATATAATCTCCCTGGAAGTCGCGGATGCCAAGCAATATCATATGTGGATGCTGGAAAAGCTGGAAGGGGCGCAGTATGCAGAAGCTGTTCAGGAGGATTGTATCCGTTGTGCGAAGAAGCAGGGATATGTGCTTACGATTGAAGATGAGAAGGAAGAGGAGATTCCATATAAAAAGGTAATCTTGAAATATTATTTGGCTGTTCCTTTTTCCGAGGGAGAGCGGGCGTATCAGATTACCGGCTATTCCCACTGGAAAGGAGGTGAGGAAAGATGAAAGAATTCATGGCTGAATATGGATCGGTTGTTGTTACTGTGATCATTGTTCTTGCAGTATGTGCGTTTGTAAGTGCAGCTTTTACACCGCAGCTGCAGACGGCGCTGACGGATACGCTGCAGACATTTTTTCAGAAATCCGGAGCGTTGCATCAGTAAATGCACAGGATAACAAAAGGGGAGAATTATGAAACAGATCATTTTATGTGCATGCGGATGTCTTGTGATCATTTATGCGGTTTATGCCAATCAGAATTTTGCGGATGAAGCGGTGAGAAAATCCGAATTAAATCTGGCACTTTCCCATGGGATCAATCAGACATTAGAAATGCACAGAAATTCAGAGTTTTCATCAGAAGAAGAAATGGAAGCATATTTTATCAAGCTATTCAAGTCTCAGATCACTTCAAATGGAAACCTGAAAGTAAACGTTATTTCTTCCGATTGCTCTTATGGAATTTTGGATATCGAAGTAACAGAATACTTTCAGGCGTCCGATCAGAAAGAACGGGAAATCACCGTTCGAAAGTGCGGAATTATTGACGAACAAAAAGGTTAGTTACAATGGAGGACGACCATTCCGGTCGAGAGCGATTTTTGAACATCGATCACGCGTTGGTTTGCACTGCCCCGCCAGAAGAGTTTTGTATCGCGCTGCTTTTCGATATAGCGGCCGTCAACGAGTACATCCAGGTAATGAACAATTTCCAGGGTGCAGATTTCTTCCCATTCGAATCCTGTGTAAAGCCAGATCGTTTTTTGAGGAAAACGAGACCGGAGCTCCTTTGCTAAATCTGTAATTGCCTGGCAGTTAGCAGGGTGAAGCGGATCGCCTCCAGAAAAAGTAATTCCGGATATGTAATCTTTTTCTAATTCGTGAAAAATTTCAGTTTTTGCATTATCATCAAACAGAAGTCCGCCCTGAACATCCCATGTGATGGGATTATGGCAGCCTTCGCATTTATGTGTACATCCTGCGGTCCATAATACGACACGCAGACCGTCGCCATTCAGCATATCATCCGTTGTGATATTGTGATAATTCATAATAAATTCCTTTCAAAAATCAGTAGTTTTTCTTCATTAGTATAAATGAAAGAAAAACTACAGTCAATGCTTGCATAGCAAAGTGATAAGTGATATTATAGGAATGCACATTGTCTGAAAATACAATATAGAGTATTGGAAATAGAAGGTAATCACAATATATAGTAATTGCAAGAAGGGAGTTTAGATTGAGACATGCGTATTGAAGATGTACACGTAATTAAGAAAGATCATACAAAAGAAGCATTTAACGTGCAAAAAGTTGTTGTTGCAGTGAATAAATCGGCTTATCGTGCGCTGGTCACTTTTACAGAAAAAGAGATTGATTTTATCTGCCGATTTGTTGAGGATAAGGTGCTGGAATTAGGTAAGCCGGAAGTGCATATTTCAGAAATGCATAATGTTGTAGAAGGTGCATTGGAAAAAACGAATCCCCTTGTTGCAAAAAGTTATCGCGATTATCGCAACTACAAGCAGGATTTTGTACAGATGCTGGATGAAGTATATCAGAAAAGTCAGTCGATCATGTATATTGGCGATAAGGAAAACAGCAATACGGACAGCGCACTGGTATCTACAAAGCGAAGCCTGATTTTTAATGAGTTTAACAAATCGTTATATCAGAAGTTTTTTATGACGACAGAAGAACTACAGGCATGTCGTGACGGCTATATTTATATTCACGATATGTCAGCGCGTAGAGATACGATGAATTGCTGCCTGTTTGATGTGGAACACGTGTTAAAGGGCGGATTTGAGATGGGAAATCTCTGGTACAATGAGCCAAAGACTCTGGATGTTGCCTTTGACGTGATCGGGGATATCGTATTAAGCGCTGCCAGCCAGCAATATGGCGGATTTACTGTTCCGAGCATTGAAAAGATTCTGGAACCGTATGCAGAAAAATCATACAATCGTGCCTACAACCGGTATGTTGAACTGGGATTATCCGAAGAAAAAGCCGATCAGGAAGCTGTTAAAGATGTAGAAAGAGAATTTCGACAGGGCTTCCAGGGCTTGGAATATAAATTTAACAGTGTGTCTTCTAGCAGAGGGGATTATCCTTTTATTACAATGACTGCCGGTACAGGTACAAAACCATTTGAAAAGATGGGCACAAAGATCATGTTGGAAGTGCGGAAAGAAGGACAGGGAAAAGAAGGTTATAAGAAACCGGTATTATTCCCGAAATTAGTCTTCTTATATGATGAGAATCTGCATGGTCCGGGCAAAGAATTAGAAGATGTCTTTGAAGCCGGGATTGAGTGTTCCAGCAAGACGATGTATCCGGATTGGTTAAGTCTGAGCGGTGACGGGTATGTAGCTTCGATGTATAAACAATATGGGGAAATCGTCAGTCCGATGGGATGCCGTGCGTTCTTATCACCTTGGTATGAACGGGGCGGAATGGAACCGGCTGATGAACAGGATAAGCCGGTATTTGTAGGCCGTTTTAATATCGGAGTGGTAAGTCTTCACCTGCCGATGATTTACGCAAAAGCAAAACAGGAAAGCAGAGATTTCTATGAAGTTTTGGATTATTATCTGAATCTTGGAAGACAACTGCATCTGAGAACGTATGATTATCTCGGTGAGATGAAAGCTTCGACGAATCCACTTGCTTACTGTGAAGGAGGTTTCCTTGGAGGCCATTTGAATCTTCATGATAAGATTAAACCGCTGTTAAAGTCAGCGACGGCTTCCTTTGGTATTACTGCATTAAATGAACTGCAGCAGCTTCATAACAAAAAATCATTAGTAGAAGATGGGGAATTTGCATTGGAAGTGCTGACCTACATTAATGAACAGATTAACCGCTTCAAGAAAGAAGATGGGCGTCTGTATGCGATTTATGGAACACCGGCTGAAAACTTATGCGGACTGCAGGTAAAACAGTTCCGTAAAAAATACGGTGTTGTGGAAAATGTATCTGATCGCGAATACGTAAGCAATAGTTTTCATTGTCATGTTTCAGAGGATATTACGCCGATCCAGAAACAGGATTTGGAAGGAAGATTCTGGAATCTGAGTAACGGCGGAAAGATCCAGTATGTAAAATATCCAATCGATTATAATAAAGATGCGATTCGTTCGCTTGTCCGAAGAGCGATGGATAAAGGCTTTTACGAAGGCGTTAATTTATCGTTGTCTTATTGTGACAACTGCGGCCATGAAGAGTTGAACATGGATGTATGTCCAAAATGCGGCAGCCGTAATCTGACAAAGATTGACCGGATGAATGGATATTTGTCTTATTCAAGAGTCAAGGGAGATACTCGTTTGAATGATGCGAAAATGGCTGAGATCGCAGAAAGAAAATCTATGTAAAAATCCAAATAAGAAAAGGCCATAGAGAGGCAGTCGGATAGTGATAAAATCATTGTCCGGCTGCCTTTGTTTGTGTATTAACAGGAAATGCAAAAGCCTCTGTTTTCGAAGAAAAAATATGGTATCATATAATATAGAAAGAATGAAATGCAGATACTTCATATCAGATCAGAAAAATAGTAAAGGAAGAGATGCCATGTATAAAAAATTAATGACATGTTTTGCAAGTGTAAAAGAAAAAGTAGACTTTCAGCCGGAAATTGCACTCATTCTTGGCTCGGGACTGGGAGATTATGTGGATGAGATCCAGGTTGAACAGACGATTCCGTATGCGGAAATTGAGGGATTTCCGGTATCAACCGTCAAAGGGCATAAAGGAAAATTCGTCTTTGGTTATGTCGAAGACAGACCGGTCGTGATCATGCAGGGACGCGTGCATTATTATGAAGGATATCCGATGTCGGATGTTGTGTTGCCGACACGAATGATGGGCATGATGGGAGCGAAAAAAATCCTTTTGACGAATGCAGCAGGAGGATGTAATCCGGATTTTCAACCGGGTGATCTGATGATGATCACGGATCATATTGCGGCAGCAATTCCGAATCCATTGATCGGACCGAATATCGATGAGCTTGGAACGCGTTTTCCGGATATGAGCCAGGTATACAGCAGGAGGCTGCAGGAAGTGATCAGACAATGTGCACATGCATGTGAAATCCCGATTCGGGAAGGTGTTTATGTGCAGTTTACAGGACCAAGTTATGAGACGCCGGCAGAAATCCGGATGGCACGAAGCTGGGGCGGCGACGCAGTCGGTATGAGTACCGCGTGCGAAGCAATCGCAGCTCGGCACATGGGAATGGAAGTTGGCGGGATTTCCTGCATCACGAATATGGCGGCAGGGCTTTCTGATCAAACATTGAGTCATCAGGAAGTTCAGGAAACAGCGGACCAGGTATCAAAAGTGTTTAAAAAACTGGTTACCGAAATCATTATCAGTATGTGATCGAGGACTATTTATGACACCAAAGGAGGATAAAATGAAGAAGTATAAACGTATTTTTACGATTGTCATTGATTCCTTAGGGGTTGGAGCAATGCCGGATGCTGCAGATTATGGGGATGCCGGTGCGGATACGCTGGGACATATTTCTCAGCAGATGGAACAGTTTTCAATTCCAAATCTGCAAAAAATAGGAATCGCAAACCTTCATCCATTAAAACAGGTGGAGGCGGTGCAAAGACCGCTGGGTTATTATGCGTATCTGAAAGAGGCGAGTACGGGAAAAGATACGATGACGGGCCATTGGGAAATGATGGGGCTTCATATTACAAAGCCGTTCCGGACATTTACGGAGACAGGATTTCCCAAGGAACTGATCGACGAACTTTCTGCACGCACCGGACGGACGATCATCGGCAATAAAAGTGCCAGTGGAACGGCGATCTTGGATGAGCTGGGGGAAGAAGAAATTGCTACCGGCCATATGATCGTGTATACATCGGCGGATTCGGTGCTGCAGATCTGCGGTAATGAAGAGACGTTTGGTCTGGAAGAGTTGTATCGCTGCTGTGAGATAGCGCGTGAACTGACGATGAAAGATGAGTGGAAAGTCGGCAGAGTGATCGCAAGGCCGTATGTCGGAAGAAAAAAAGGAGAGTTTAAAAGAACGAGCAATCGTCATGATTATGCGCTGAAACCATATGGTAAAACGGCGTTGGATGCCCTAAAAGAACATGGATATGATGTTATCTCGGTCGGCAAGATTTTTGATATTTTTGATGGAGAAGGTCTGACAGAGTCGAATAAATCAAAAAGTTCCGTACATGGGATGGAACAGACGATAGAGATTGCAAAACGAGATTTTACAGGGCTTTGTTATGTCAATCTGGTAGATTTTGATGCATTGTGGGGACATCGCCGCAATGTGCAGGGGTATGCGCAGGAACTGGAAACATTTGATGAAAAGCTTGGTCAGCTGATGAATGAGATGCGGGAAGAGGACCTGTTGATCATCACGGCAGACCATGGAAATGATCCTACGTATACCGGAACGGATCATACGCGGGAAAAAGTTCCATTTTTAGCTTATTCTCCATCCATGCAGGGATATGGACAGCTGAAAGAAGAAGAGACCTTTGCCGTCGTCGGTGCAACGATTGCGGATAATTTTGATGTAGAGATGCCGCAAGGTACGATCGGGACGTCTGTTCTTGAAAAATTGATATAAAAAGTAAGGAAGGATATGGGAGAAGGAAAAGAAAGATTCTGGATTAGCATTGACAAACAATAAAGAACAAGATAAAATAATAAAAAACAATATAAAACAAATGCAATCATAGATGAAAGGGGAACGTATGCAGGAATTATTTCAAACAGACCGTATCAGTTATCTAAAAGACAAGATGTTATCTGAACCGAGATATGCGTCCATTGAGCAGGCGCTGATCATCACCGATACTTATAAGAAAAATGAAGATAAACCGCGTATCATTCAGCGGGCGCTTTCTTTAAAAGCTGCTCTGGAGAAGATCAGGATCGCGGCAGAGCCGGAAGAACTGATTGTTGGAAATCGTACGGCAGGCGTCCGCTATGGAGTCGTATTTCCGGAGAGCGGAAGTACATGGGTGGATCGGGAATTTGAAACATTGCCGACCAGACCGCAAGATCGGTTTCTAGTACATGAAGAAGATATCCATACATTCCGCGAAGTGATCAAACCGTATTGGGAAGGGAAATCGTTAGAAGATGTTTTGAATCAAAGGTATGGAAAAGAGATCAATGAAATTGGGAAAGTCGTGAAGATCAATCAGAAGGACCATGCACAGGGGCATATCTGTCCAAACTGTGTGGAGTGGCTTCAGATGGGACCTGCGGGTTATCGAAAGATGGCAGAAGAAAAACTGCAGTCGGCACAAGAAGAATCTCAAAAGCTTTTCTATAAAGCAGTAGCCATTGTTATGGAAGGTGCGCAGAATTTTATGATGCGTTATCATGACCTGATGATGGAAAAAGCGGAAGCAGAAACGGATGCGGATAAGAAGGCATCGATAAGGAAAGTAGCAGAAAATTGTAAAAATTTGAGCATGCGGCCTGCGGAAACATTTCATGAAGCAGTTCAGGCTACTTGGTTTTTATTTGTGATCTTACAGATGGAATCGAATGCATCGTCATTTTCACCGGGACGTCTTGACCGTCATCTGATTCCTTATTACGAAAAGGATATAGCAGAAGGCCGTCTGACGAAGCAGGATGCGCTGGAGCTTATCGAAAATATGTGGTTGAAATTCAACGAGATTGTCTATATGAGAAATTCAGGCGGGGCAAAATATTTTGCAGGATTTCCGATCGGATTTAACATTGCAGTTGGCGGACAGGATGAAGAGGGAAATGATTATGTGAATGAGTTATCTTTCCTGTTTTTGAAAGCTCAGCAGCATATCGGTCTGCCACAGCCAAATCTCTCTGTTCGTTTGCATGAAGGAACAGGAGAGGATCTGTTAAAAGAAGCGGTCAGAACGGTTGCACTCGGAAGCGGCATGCCGCAGTTCTTTAATGATAAAGCGGTTATCCCGTCCATGATGGAGCTTGGTATTGAGGAGGCGGATGCGAGAGACTATGCGATCGTCGGCTGTGTAGAATTGACCACGCAGGGAAACAATCTCGGTTGGAGCGATTCTGCGATGTTTAATTTGAATAAAGCGCTGGAAGTAACGCTGACCGGAGGAATCTGTCTGCTGACCGGAGAAAAAATCGCGCCGGATTATGGCAGCCTGACGGAATATGAAACATTTGAAGATCTGGAAAAAGCGTTTCAGAAGCAGATCGATTATTTCGTAGATAAGATGATTCTGGCATGTGAACAGGTAGAACAGGCGCATATGGACATTCTGCCGTCACCGTTCTTATCCGCAACGATTGATGATTGTATGGAAAAAGGTATGGATGTAACCGTAGGAGGAGCGAAATATAACCTGTCCGGAATTCAGATGATCCAGGTTGCGAACCTTGCAGACAGTCTTGCTGCATTAAAGCAGCTTGTCTATGAAGAAAAGCGTTTTACAAAAGAAGAAGTGCTGGAAGCATTAAAGAAAAACTTTGACGGTTATGAATTTATGCGTCAGACAATGTTAAACAAGGTTCCAAAATATGGAAATGACATTGATTATGTCGATGACATGGGAACAAAATGGGCGACATATTTTAAGGAAAAACTGCATACCTATACAAACTACCGTGGAGGCCCGTACCATACCGGAATGTATACCGTATCAGCACATGTTCCGATGGGGGAAAATGTCGGTGCAACACCGGATGGGCGATTTGCAAAAGATCCGCTGGCAGATGGAGGAATGTCGCCTGTATATGGAAGAGATGTCAAGGGACCGACAGCGGTATTAAAATCCGTATCAAAACTGGATAAAAACCTGACAACGAATGGCGGACTTTTAAATATGAAGTTTCTTCCTGAATTTTTCAGTAATGAAACGGGCATTCAGAAATTTGCGAACTTTTTGAGAAGTTTTGTGGATCTGGAAATTCCTCACATTCAGTTCAATGTCGTTCGAAAAGAAGATCTGATCGCGGCAAAAGCAAATCCGGAACAGTACCGTGGCCTGACAGTCCGCGTGGCAGGTTATACTGCTTATTTCACAGAGCTTGCTGATGAGCTGCAAAATGAGATTATTGCAAGAACGAGTTATGGAGACATTTAAGAATGAAAGGGACGATTTTTGACATTCGCCGGTTTTCAACACATGATGGGGATGGGATCCGTACAACGATTTTTTTGAAAGGGTGTCCATTATCCTGCGTTTGGTGTCAGAATCCGGAGGGGATTTCGGTCTGGCGTCGGCCTCTATACTTTGAGAATCGATGTATTCATTGCGGAACTTGCGTTTGCACCTGTCAAAACGGTGGATTTCAGATGGAAAACGGACGAATCCTCTTGGATCCACGGGCGGAAGAAGACTGGGATCATCTGATTTACCAATGTCCGACCGGAGCGATCGAAATGGATTCCCGAATCGCATCGGTGGATGAGATCATGGAAGAAGTGCGCAAAGACCGGGTGTTTTATGAGCATGGGGGTGGCGTGACGCTGTCTGGCGGAGAACCGCTTCTACAGTGGGAGTTTGCCCGTGAGATTTTGAAGGCATGCAGAGAAGAAGGCATCCATACGGCACTGGAAACGGCGCTGTATGTGCCGGAAGCAGCCGTTAAAGCGGTGATTCCATACCTGGACATGGCATTTGCTGATTTAAAGATCATAGATGATAAACAACATAGACAATTAGTCGGAACTTCCAATGAGCGGATCAAGCAAAATATCCATACGATGCTGGAATCTTCGATGAAAGAACGGGTGATCATCCGAACGCCGATGATTCCAGGTATGACGGCGACGAAGGAAAATATTCAGGGAATCGCGGCATTTATCAGCAGTATTTATCCGGATGTATCGTATGAATTATTAAATTACAATCCTCTCGCAGAGGCAAAATATCATCTTGTTGACAAAGAGTATTGTTTTCAGGATAATCCTCAAATGTATTCAAAAGAAAACATGCAGCAATTTGGAGAGTGGGCAAGACAGGCAGGGGTTAAACATATTATAATAGAATCATAGGAAAAGAATTACAGGCAAAAGGAACGGAAAGGAAGCATTCATGGAAAAACAATTAAACTGGGCAGTATTAGGAACTGGAGTAATCGCAAATCAAATGGCAGCAGCTTTACAGGATATGGGCAAAAAGCTGTATGCAGTTGGAAACCGTACTTATGAAAAGGGAGTGGCATTTGCTCAAAAATACGGTATTGATAAAGTATATGATCATCATGAAGAAATTTTCACAGATCCGGAAGTAGATGTGATCTATTTAACAACGCCGCATAATACCCATTATGGATTTATGAAAAAGGCATTGGAAAACGGAAAACATCTGCTGGTAGAAAAATCCATTACATTAAACAGCGATGAGCTAGAGGAAATGATTGCAATTGCGGAAGAAAAGAATTTGATCGTCGCAGAAGCGATGACAATCTGGCATATGCCTCTTTATAAGAAATTGTGGGAAATCGTAGAAAGCGGGAAGATCGGAAAAGTCCAGATGATCACGATGAATTTTGGAAGTTATAAAGAATATAATATGAATAACCGCTTTTTTAACCGCAATCTTGCCGGCGGTGCAATGCTCGATATCGGCGTATATGCGCTTAGCATTGTCAGAAGTTTCATGTCTTCCATGCCGGATCAGATTGTGAGCCAGTGGCTTCCTGCGCCGACAGGAGTCGATGAACAGGCAACAATCCTGTTAAAAAATCCAGACGGACAAATGGCAACGGTTGCATTAAGCCTGCATTCAAAACAGCCAAAACGCGCCATGATCAGCTGTGAAAAAGCATATATTGAGATTATGGAATATCCGAGGGCACAGGAAGCAGTGATCGTGGACGCAGAAACCGGAGAAAAGACAGTGGTTACAGCCGGTGAAACGGCTCGCGCGTTGGAGTATGAGATGAGAGATATGGAGGCCGCCATCCTTGAAGGCAAGGTCGGTGTAATGCGCCTCTCTGATAGCCGCGATGTTATGAAGATCATGACGCAGCTGCGCCGTGAATGGGGAATGACATATCCAGAAGAAGAATAAATAAGAATCCTGAAAAAGGGATGAAAAAAAGGTTGACTCCATTGCTTAATGTATGCTATATTATTATAGCTATATTATAGCAATGGAAGCGGTCTTTTTTTTATGCCCAAAATTAAGGCCGGGAAGTAAAAGAAAGTTTTACTTTTTATGTTTGTGATCTTATGCAGAAATTAAGATCATTGCACTGAAAAATGAGTAATGGAGGTGGAAGTTGTGCGCACGAGAATCACATTGGCATGTACAGAATGTAAACAGCGTAACTACAATACGACTAAGGATAAAAAAGTTCATCCTGAAAGAATGGAAACAAAAAAATATTGTAGATTCTGTAAAAAGCATACTGTACACAGAGAAACAAAGTAGTCAGTCGTTTTTTTGAAGAGGTGAAGGAATGGCAAAGGGAAAGAAAAATAAAAAGCCAGGAATTTTTAAACGCATTGCCGGTTGGTTCAGTGGTTTAAAAACCGAATTCTCAAAAATAATTTGGCCTGACAGAGAAAAAATCTACAAGGACACAGTTACTGTAGTAACTGCAACGATATGTCTTGGAGTAGTGATTGCTTTATTTGATATGTTATTACAATATGGCATGAAACTGCTCGTTGGTTAGAAGGCAAAGGTGATCATATGGCAGAAGCAAATTGGTATGTAGTTCATACTTATTCAGGTTATGAAAACAAAGTAAAAGCCAATATTGAAAAAACGATTGAAAACAGAAGATTGCAGGATGAGATTTTAGAAGTCCGTGTACCGTTGCAGGAAGCGACAGAAATTAAAAATGGCGTGAAAAAACAGGTTGCCAGAAAGATGTTTCCTGGATATGTTTTGATCAACATGGTAATGAACGATGATACCTGGTATGTTGTTCGTAACACAAGAGGTGTTACGGGATTTGTCGGACCGGGATCGAAACCAGTACCATTGACAGAAGCAGAGATGCGTCCGCTCGGAATTATCGAAGAAGAAAAAGAAGTTCCGGTGAATATTGATGTTGAAGTTGGAGATGAAGTGATCGTTACTTCAGGTGCCTGGGAAGGTACAGTAAGCTCAGTAAAAGCGATCAATATGAATAAACAGACAGTGACCATCGAAGTGGAAATGTTTGGACGGGCTACTTCTGTTGAGATCGGATTCTTAGACATTAAGAAAAGTAACTAATAGAATTGCCTGTGTTATCTCAGGACGAATGATGCAGGCAGTGGGAGGGAAATTCCCGCAATTACCACAATAATCAGGAGGTGCGCTATCATGGCGAAGAAAGTAACAGGTTATATTAAATTACAGATCCCTGCAGGAAAAGCAACACCTGCTCCACCGGTTGGTCCAGCACTTGGACAGCATGGTGTAAATATCGTACAGTTTACAAAAGAATTTAATGCTAGAACAGCTGATAAAGGTGACATGATCATCCCAGTTGTTATTACAGTATATCAGGACAGAAGTTTCAGCTTTATTACAAAAACTCCACCTGCTCCTGTATTAATTAAAAAAGCATGTAAGATTCAGTCTGGATCTTCTACACCAAACAGAGTTAAAGTAGCTACTATTTCTAAAGAAGATGTACAGAAAATCGCAGAATTAAAAATGCCAGATTTAAACGCAGGAAGCTTAGAGGCTGCTATGAGCATGATCGCTGGTACAGCCAGAAGCATGGGCGTTACAGTTGAAGACTAATTTTAGAGATATTGAATAGCTTATAAACAAGTGGGAGGGTAGCTCCCGATAAGACCACAGGAGGAATTAAAATGAAAAAAGGTAAAAGATATGCAGAAGCTGCAAAATTAGTAGACAGATCTACTACTTATGATGTAGCAGAAGCAATTGATTTAGTAAAAAAATCTGCAAGTGCAAAATTTGATGAAACAATCGAAGCACATATTCGATTAGGTGTTGACGGACGTCATGCTGATCAGCAGGTTCGTGGTGCGGTTGTATTACCACACGGAACAGGTAAATCTGTAAAAGTTTTAGTATTCGCAAAAGGACCAAAAGCAGACGAAGCAGAAGCAGCTGGAGCAGAATACGTAGGAGCAGAAGAATTATTACCAAGAATCCAGAAAGATGGATGGTTAGATTTTGATGTAGTTGTAGCTACACCGGATATGATGAGCATCGTAGGACGTTTAGGACGTATCCTCGGACCGAAAGGTTTAATGCCAAACCCAA
>DVKZ01000133.1 GCA_018715775.1 Candidatus Fimousia stercorigallinarum
AAAGAACTGATTGCAAGAATTAATCAGCTTTTGGAAAGCTGTGAAGACGGACAGGGAAAGATCAAGGCTGTAAAAATGCTTGATTATTTGCTGGATTATACGGAATTCCATTTTGATGCAGAAGAAAAGCTTCAGGAAGAGATTGAATATCCGGGAATCAAAGAGCATAAGGAAAAACATGCGGAATTTAAGCAGGCAGTTGGAGAACTTCAGGAGATGCTGGAAGAGGAAGAAGGTCCTACAGATGCATTTGTAACGCAGGTTCAGAAAAATGTTGTGGATTGGCTTTATGATCATATCAAAGGATTTGACCGTTCTGTTGCAGAATACAAATTTATGAATTCGAATGCAGATAAATTATAAGAAGACAGAAAGGTATTAAATCCTGGTAATTTATAGGTCAAAGAAGACAGGAGGGAATGACAGATCAGATCCCCTCCTGTTTTTCAATAAGAGGAAAAGGAGCAACGATGAAAGATCAGATTAACATCATGGTCGTGGAAGATGATGTGAATATTAATAATCTTCTAAAGACTGCATTAGAGAAATCCGGTTATAAAGTTGTTCAGGCATTTTCCGGGACGGAGGCCCGGCTGCTAATGCAGATGGAACAAATGATCTCTCTGGTGCTGTTGGATCTTATGCTTCCGGGCCTTTCAGGTGAGGAAGTGTTAAAAAGGATCCGCGAAAAAGGAAATGTTCCTGTGATCGTATTAACGGCAAAGGATAGTTTGGACGAAAAAATCGATCTGCTGACAAAAGGAGCAGATGATTATATTACAAAGCCATTTGAACTTCCGGAAGTGCTTGCAAGGATTCAGGTGCAGCTGCGGCATGCCGAGAGAGAGACAGAAGGGGAACTGCTGTCATACCGGGATCTTGTTTTGGATAAGACGAAGTATCAGGTGAGAGTCGATGGAATTGAAATTTCAAAGATCACAAAGCAGGAGTTTGCAATATTGGAACTTTTGGTTCGGCATCCGAAACAGGTATTTAGTAAAGAGGATATTTTTACTTATGCATGGGATGAGCCGTATATGGGAGAGACAAAGACGCTGGATGTTCATATCAGTAATATTCGAAAAAAATTGAAAAAAGTGACTTCTGAGGAATATATACAGACGGTATGGGGGATCGGATACCGACTTCATGAATAGCTTTATTCTTTTTTTACTTTTGATTTGCTTTTTATTTGGACTTTTCCGATAAGATAGAATCAGAAACAAAAAAGGAGATGAAAATATTGAGTGAATATTTGTTAAGTACAAAAGGATTGTCCAAATGTTTTGGACACCATAAAGCAGTCGATCATGTAAATCTTCATATTCGAAAAGGGGCAATCTATGGCTTTATTGGAAGAAACGGTGCAGGCAAAACGACCTGCCTGAAAATGATCAGCGGATTGGCAGAGCCGACAGAAGGTGAGATTGAGATTTTCGGATATAAAGGAAACGATCTGAAACAAATGCGTTCGAGGATTGGCTGTTTGATCGAGGCGCCGGGGTTGTATGAAAATATGACTGCATATGAGAATATCAAAACCAAATGTCTGTTTTGCGGCATTCATCAAAAAGGATATATTGAAGATATCCTGGAAATTATCGGGCTTTCTCATACCGGTAAAAAGAAGGCAAAACATTTTTCTTTGGGAATGAAACAACGGCTTGGAATCGGCCTTGCCCTGGTAGGCGAACCGGATCTTCTTGTACTGGATGAGCCGATCAACGGACTGGATCCTCAGGGAATTGCAGAAGTCAGGGATACTTTGAGCAGACTGCAACAGGAGCGAAATCTGACAATTCTGATCTCCAGTCATATCCTTGAGGAGTTATCGAAGCTTGCAACCGATTACGGAATTATTCATAATGGAACGTTGTTGCAGGAATTGACAAGAGAAGAGTTGATGCGGCGATGCAGCGAACGGATCGAGATTGTATTAGATGAACCAAGGAGAGCTGTGCCAATATTGGACAGACTTGGATTTACACAATATCAGGTGACGGACAGTAGTCATATTCAGGTATATGAAAGGTTGTCAGAAAGTGCCATGCTGAATATGGAACTTTCAAAAGCAGGAATTTTAGTAAAATCGATCACGATCACGAATGAAGAATTGGAAACTTATTTTCTGAATCTGACAGGAGGTGCTGCACATGCTTAATTGTATAAAAATGGATCTTTATCGGATGTTTCGAATGAGAAGTTTTTATGTGATCTGGATAATATTGATCGCGGCGACGATTTTTACGACGGCGATGTCCGTGGTTGATTATAATATGGTGCAGGAAGAAATTCGCCAGGATCCGCAGGCATTTGAGGAAAATGCAGATGCAGAAGTGGAAGAACCGGTGAATCTCGGCATGACAGTTACCCTTCCGACACAGCCGGGAGAAAAGGTAACCGTCTTTGACCAGGTGTATGCGAATCTGTGTGGAAAATTCATTGCGTTGTTTCTCGTAATCTTTACGATTTTATTTTCAACGGCGGATATTAGCAGCGGCTATATCAAAAATATTGGTGGACAGATGAGAAATCGGGGAAATCTGGTATTATCAAAGGCAACGGTTCTGTTTTTCTATACGGTGTTGACGATGCTTCTATACTTGATTGTACAGACTGTGGCACAAGTTGTATTTTTTCATAGCCTGGATTTTGGAGCGGTCAAAGATTTTGCAGCCTATTTTATGACTCAGACGATGCTCCACTATGCGCTTGCCCTGATCTGTATGGCTGTTTCGATCATTATCCGGAATAATGTCTGCAGTATGACGCTTGCGATCCTGTTGTGTATGAATGTACTTGTGATCGTATACAGTGCCATTGATAAAGCAGTCGGCCGTATTGGCGTCAAAGATTTTGCACTGATTCGCTATACGGTAACAGGAAAGATTTCGCTTCTTAGTATGGCACCAACAGATCATGAATGTATGACAGCTTTGATCATTGCCATTTCTTTTGGAGCAGCAGCAGTGATTCTTTCCAGTCAGATATTCAGGAAGAGGGATATATAAATTGATGATTTTCATTTGTTTTTTAATGTTTATACTTGTGATCGAAACGATCATTCTATTAAAATATCAGCGGCAGGTGCGCGACATCTGCCGCCAGTTGTCGTTTCTTTTGAAAAATGACAGTAATATGCTGATCACAGGGGATATGACTTTAGGCAGTTTAAAAGAGCTTATGGAAGTTTTAAACGAGATGCTCATGCGTCGGAAAAAGGAAAAGCAGAGCTATATGGAAAAAGAAACGATGATTTCAGATACGTATACAAATCTGTCGCACGATATCCGCACGCCGCTGACTTCATTAGACGGATATTTTCAGTTGTTAGAACAGGCGGAAGACCGGGAGGAACAAAAGCATTATATGAATATTATCCAGGAGCGGATTTATAGTCTGAAAGAGATGCTGGAAGAATTATTTTTATTTACGAAATTAAAAAATGAAAGTTTTCATTTGGAATTAAAACGATGTTGTCTAAACCAGATTTTAAAACAGACGATATTTTCTTATTTTGATGAATGGACAGCGAGAGGACTGGAACCGGACATCCGGATAACGGATCAACTGTTATATATTCATGCAAATGAATCAGGTATTAGGAGAATGCTTCAGAATGTCATCAAAAATGCATTAGACCATGGCTCTAATGGAATAGGGATTTCTCTGGAAGAAAAAGACGAGCAATATCTTCTTCAAATATGGAATACCGTTTTGGATCCGCAGAATGTTGATCCGAACAAGGTATTTGAACGGTTTTATAAGGCGGATGAAGCAAGGAGCCGAACATCCAGCGGGCTGGGACTGTCGATCGCAAAGGAATTTGCAGAACAGATGCATGCAAGGATATGGGCAGAACTGGACGGCTGTATTTTTTATATTAAAATTGCCTTTCCGAGGGCAGAGTGAAAAAACAAATTTTATAAATAGAACAATATCAGATGAATTGGAGATAGTTAGATGAGTAACCATATTATTTTAGAAACATCTCGTTTATATTTGCGAAAAATACAAAAAAATGATGATATATTGATCAGTGAAATACTGCAGGATATTGATGTGATGTATGCATGGGAGCATGCATTTTCAAATGATGAAGTTGCAGATTGGATTAATGAAAATCGGATGCGCTATGAGAGAGATGGGTATGGCTATTGGGCAGTGATCCATAAAATGTCAGACAGATTGATTGGTGTCTGCGGACTTTTAAAGGAACAGGCAGATTATGAAAACTATGTGGGGCTTGGGTATATTTTTAATAAAGATTATTGGGGAAGAGGATATGCTCTTGAAAGTGCTTCTGCCTGTGTGGATTATGCATTCCATACTTTAAAAGTAAAAGAGCTGACAGCACAGATCCGTCCGAACAATCTGCCATCGAGAAAGGTAGCGGAAAAGCTTGGAATGGAGGTGAAAAAGGAATTTATAAAAAGGTATCGTGGTAAAGAGATGCTGCATCTGATATATTTTCTGGAAAGAGAAATTTTATTTAACCGAAAAAGGAAACGAAATTTTTCAAGACTTGAATGGACGTTCGAATAAACAAATTCATAATATTATTACGAAACTTGATGATAAAAATGTATTCACATAGTTTTTTGTGGACGGTTAGTGCACAGGAGTCTGCAAGAATGCTTTATAAAAAAGCCGGATTTGAGATTACAGAAACAATGGAAAATGATAACTGGGGGGCTCCGGTATTAGAAGAAAAATGGGAAAAAGAGATTTACTAAAAGGGAGGACTTTTATGAAGCAAGTTTTGGTAGAATCTGTTTTTCATGTTTTTGAATACGTTATGCAGCATTATTATCCGCCCGGATTAGAAGAATTTGTTATTTTAAGACAGGCAGCCCCAATCAGTATGTATTTGATACATTGGAAACCGCATGGATACGAAGTATTTTCAGCGGCCAGAGTTTGCAGGAGGAGTGATTTAAAACAGGGAATGCAGCAGCTTATATAAGCCGTTGTATTCCCTGTTTTGTATTATGATCAACAGAAAAATTCACCTGCTGCTTTGATCAGATATGCGGTATCTTTAACGCCAGCTGTTTCATATGGAGAATGCATTGCAAGCTGAGGAAGACCGATATCGACTGTATTCAGTGCTACTTTTGTATTCGAAATATTTCCGAGTGTAGAGCCGCCCAGCATATCAGAACGGTTGATAAAAGTCTGGACCGGTACATCTGCCGTTTTACAGATATCGCGGAACATGGCAGCGGAAACTCCGTCAGTACAGTATTTCTGATTGGCATTAAATTTAATGACAATTCCTTCATTAATATACGGACGGTTAGACGGATCGGTCTTATCTGTATGGTTCGGATGAACCGCATGTGCATTATCCGCGGAGATCATGAAACTGTCGGCAAGGTGGATCAGATACTCTTCTCTGGTGCATCCGAGGCAGTCATGTACTCTCGTCAGTGTATCATAAAGAAATGTCGATGCGGCACCCTGTTTTGTTCCACTTCCGACTTCTTCATTATCAAGAACGCAGTGTACTGCCATGTAGTCTTCTTTTGCACCGGCAAGGAATCCCTGTAAAGAAGCGAATGCACACTGTAGATCGTCCAGACGGCCGCAGGAGATAAATTCATGAGAAGCGCCCCATATGCTGGCTTCCTGCCGATTATAGAGGAAAAGGTCGTGGCCGAGGATCTCTTCTTCGGAAATACCTGCAGATGCCGCCACTTGTTTCATGAAACTGCCTTTTGCAGTAATATCCCCGTAGAGAGGCAGCATATCTTTTTGTGCGTTGTATTTATATCCATCATTTACTTCTCTGTTCATATGGATCGCAAGATTTGGGATGAGAACAAGATCCCGGTCTACATCCGCAAGAACACAACGGTATCCGCCGGTTTCCTTATCTTTTATGATTAGTCGGCCTGCAACAGACAGAGGGCGGTCAAACCACGGTGCACAGAGCATACCGCCGTATTTTTCCACATTCAGTTTAATATAATGTTTATCGGATTCCATTTCCGGATTTTCCTTGATTTTAAAAGAAGGAGAATCGCTATGGCTTGCAATGATACGCATTCCCTTCATATTCCGTTTTGGAACGGTAAATGCGATCAGGGAAGAATCGTTTCTTGTTACATAATAGCGGCCGCCTTGTCTGACGTCCCATTTTTTGTTTTCTTTTAATTCTATAAAACCTTCTGCAGTAAGAATATCCGCCATAGTCCGTACAGCGTGAAAGGCAGAAGGACTTTTCTTAATAAAATCAATCAGTTGATTGGAAATTTCATGATACATCATAAATCGTCCTCCTATATGATAGTCGTAGTATGCATTGAGGTCAGATTTCCTGACTGGAAAAATCTGACCCCAATAAGAACTTATGAAAATATTATTTTCTTCGTGCGATCACAGGCATGATTAAACCGAGACCAATCAGTACAAACGGTGTCACGATATTGAGCACGAGTTGGAAAGGATCGTCGGAGTAGATACCGAGGATGCAGGCAAATGCAGTGACAAAGAAGCACCATGCCCCGAAAAACATACCCAGAGTTTTGTTCTTTACAAAATGATATTGGGCAGTGAATTTTTCTCCTGCTTTTTTCAGTGCGATGTAAGCAGTAAATACCCAGAGATAACGCAGCGGCATACATACGGAATTCACTTTTACGAGCCATTTTACGAGTACGTCTACATTTTCAATTCCGAATACAGGTACGATGATCAGAATAGAAACGATAATGAGAACGAGTTTATGGCCGTTTGTATAAGTACCGTATTTGTTCTGTTTAAATAATGCTTTTGGAATATACGTATCATCTGCGCTGTCAAGAAGCATACGAAGCGGTGCATCGATCGACAGAACCATAACTGAGAACTGACAGATCAGATTGACAATCGCATAGATGATTACAAACAGGTCTCCGACATGGTAATATTCACCGAGTGTCTGGAATGCGTAGTAAGCACCGTTTGTCATCAGGTCTTCCGGAATGTTATTAGAGTCAAACATCATTCCGAGTGCGATCGTACCGAATACAGCACAAACAGCAACCATGATGGCCAGTGTGATCATACCTTTTGAGAAATCTTTTGCCGGATCTTTCATCTTATTTACATAAGGAGAGATCTTTTCGCATCCGCCGACTGCAAATACGAGGATAGAAAGACTCAGAAAGAAATCACTGTCAAAAGATGGAAGGAAAGTATCTACCGACCAGTCAATATTAACGACATTCGCACCAGTGATCGCAGGTGCGGTAAGCATCATGACGATGAAGAGCAGCGACATAATAAACATAGTAGAGCCGGCAATGGATGTCAGTTTCTTTAATACACCGACTCCTCTGGATGCGATCCACACTGCAAATAAGAATAAAGCGAGACAGATGACAGCAAGCAGCTGTACGTTCATCTGGCTTGCACGGGAATCACGGAAGATTGCCCAGCTTGCAGCAATAACAGAAGCATTTGGTTTCTGTGAAATGTACGGCATATGGACAACCCAGTATGTCCATCCTGCCATATATGCCATGCCTGGATTGATCGTTCTGCGGATCCAGGAGCTAACTCCTCCATCTTCATCTTTGAAGGCGCTGCCGAGTTCTCCGACCATGAGTGCGTAAGGGATAAAATAGAGTGCGAAAAGAATAAGCCATGATACAATTGCTTTTAGTCCGCCGTATTCGGAAAATCCGTTGATCACGTTTCCGAAGCCCCATACTGTGGAGAAGGCCATAAAGGCAAGGTTGTACCAGAGAATATTCCTATCATTTTGTTTTTGGTTCATTAGGTATTCTCCTCTCGTATATATTTCTTTCTAATGGCATTTTCAAATCCATTAGATATATTAATTTTATTTGGTTTTTATGCACAATGTCAAGCAAAATCCATAAGGTAATTTTATGAATTTTTAGCAACAAGTTCACTAAATTTCAATAATAAAAAAATTAGAAAAGAATGTGATAAATGATGTTATAATAGATAGAAAAGAAAGGAAGGATTAAAATGAATCATTTATCAATGAATATCTTAAAACGTTACCTGCTTCTTCTGGTCGGATTATCGATCATGGCATTTGGAGTTGCATTTTCCATTAAAGCAAGTTTGGGTACATCACCTATTTCCAGTGTTCCTTATGTCGTGAGTCTGTTTACGCCTTTTACGGTAGGAACTGCAACCATTATCATGCACTGTGTATTTATTTTCATACAGATTTTGATTTTACAAAAACGTTACCAGCTGATTCAGCTGATGCAGCTTCCGGTGGCTTTTTTTTTCGGATATTTGACTGACTTTGGCGTTTGGGCAGTTCAGGGCATTTCTTATGAGGCTTATTGGCAGCAGTGGATTTTATGTCTGATCGGCATTTTACTTGTTGCAATTGGTGTCAGTTTAGAAGTAAAAGCAAATGTTGTTGTACTAGCGGGAGAAGGTGTCGTTCTTGCAATCTGCCAGGCAATTCCGATTAAATTTGGTTATATGAAAGTAGGATTTGATGTAACACTTGTTGTAATAGCGTGTGTATTATCGTTGGTATTTACCGGGCATCTATATGGTGTGAGGGAAGGAACAATTGCTGCAGCTATTATGGTAGGATTAATTGCAAAACAGATTGGGAAGATTTGGGAGGTGGCTGTCCCGGAAAAAGCGACCAGTCACTAAGATGATTAGGATATTTCAAGACTATTTTTCATTGTTTTAATTGGTAAAAAACAAAAATCCAGCCTTTTAGCTGGATTTTGTATTTGAAAAGAGAGGATAAAAAATATATGAAAAACTATCTTAAGTAAATGTCTTGCTTCATTTACTATAATTCTATTATATTTTTTTAATCTCCAAAATCAATCTTAAAACTGTAAACTTTTATAAAAATTCCGTAAACAAATATCATTCTGAATACCGGATCCGGTCAATTAAACTGGATCGCCGGAAACTTTTAGAGATTCCATATGTTAGAAAAAGCTGAATAACTGCTACGGCAACAGAAAGCAGGATCGCCGGCAGAACAGGATAATGAAAAGTCGTAATATTTAACATTCGTTCTGCTTTTGCATAAAGGAATACCAAATATCCGGCGATGCTTCCAAGTCCAAGTGATACGATCAGTGTTCCGGCTGTATAGAACAGACCTTCCATCTGCATCATGCGGACAAGCTGTTTTTCAGACATTCCGATTGCCTGCATCATTCCAAGTTCCTGTTTTCTCGTATAAATACTGTTGATCATAGTATTGATCAGGTTCATGATACCGACACTTCCCAAAATGATCAAAAATGCATAACCGGCAAGGCTCATAAGTGCCATTGTGCTTTCCCAGGTTTTCAGACGATCTTCGTAATTATCGGTAACAAGATACTCACTGGAATCTGCCATTGCCTGCAGTTGTTCATAGGCTTGTTCTTTCTTTTCGGAATTAACAGTGATCTCTAATCGTTCGGTCAGATCATATGGGCAGATATCTTCAAGAACAGATTCCGGGAGGATCAGGTTAGCAGGAGCAAATCCACTGGAAAAATTTCCTATTGCAGCAAGTTTAAAGGTTCGTTCAGTCATACCGTCAGGCGTGTAAAACTGGATTCGTATCGGAGAACCGATGTTCAGTTCCGGATACCAGTGGAGCATTGAGCTGTCAGCAATGATCTGATTACCGTCGGTAAGCTGCTCATAGGTAATGGAGCCATCCGTCAAAGAATTTTCCAGCTCCTTTGCATAGGAAGGATCCAGTCCCGTTACGCTTGCGTCGGTAATCTCATTTTCAGGATCCAGATCTGCAAGAATTCCGTTCAGATAGAATTTTGAGCGGATCTTTTCAATTCCATCGATTTGCTCGATCTGTTGAATAAAATCTTCATTAAGCGGATTGTTCTGTATAATGTTTGCCCAGGAACGATCCGGGTTCATTTTATCATTTTCCCAGCTGTCAATAGAGATATTATAATCGGATTCTATTTCTTGACGGGCAATTTCAGCCGGATCCGCACAGCTGAGAACAGTAGCAGTTACAATAAAAAGAATACCAATCACACTTAATGTAATAATTGTAATAGCAGTCCGTTTTTTATTGCGTGATATATTTGCTTTTGTAAGACGGAAGATATTCAGGCTGTGATAGCCTCTTCTCTGCTTTCTGTGATTTGTATATCCGCCCTGATATCGCATAGCTTCGATCGGAGAGATCTTTGAAGCCGTCCGCATTGGTTTTATAAGAGCAAGATAGACGGTCAGGAGGACGGATGCTGCGGTCAGCAGGTAAATCCACCAGTGAAGAAGAGGAACCTGTCCGCTGCGAATGAGATCAACACAGAGCTGATTAAATGTCTGTCCGGCGCCTTCGATTTTTTCTCCCCGCTGAAACATAAACAGTACAGCCGGACGGGAGATCATACTGGCAATCAAAAAACCTGCCGGAAGTGCTGCCAGGGTAACAAGAAGACCTTCCCGAAAAACTATCTGACGGATTTGTTTTCTTGTAGCCCCTATCGCTTTTAATTTCCCATACTCCTGTACTTTCGGAATCATAGAAATATAGTAAATGCTGTAGATCGTCAGTATTCCGGCCAGAATAACAATAATCATGATCCCAATGATTCCTGTAACAAAAGAAGGGTCTACATAATTTGCAAGCAAGTAGTCGCTATTTATAACGATATTTTCCTCATTGACATTGAATGTGGATCCGATTGCTTTTGCCTGTTCTTCTATTGCATCTGCCGTTTTTCCTTTTGTATCTGCAAGCCGAAACATAACACGGTATTCACGCTGATCTTCCGGAATATAGTTTTTCATATATTCCATGGAAGTCAGGACAAGATAGCTGTTATTTTCAGATGCAGTATCAGAACCGCTCAGAAAACCGCTGATGCGGAACGTGTCCTCTTTTTGCCAACCCAGTCCGCCGTCTTCATAAAGCTGGTAAGGAAGTGTGATCTCATCGCCGATATTCGCCTGCAGCCCCAGTTTATCGAGCATGGAAGGATATATGACAATTTCATTTTCTTTCTCAGGAAAATTTCCTTTTTCCAGTTCAATCTTATTGAGAGTCAGTGCTTCGGAGTCCATCGCAATCATCAGAATCGAGGAATCTTTGTTTACAATTTCACCAAAATCGGCTCTTAAGCCGAGCGTTTCGATATCAGCATGGGATTTTAGTGCATCTGCATTTTTCTGTGGCAATTGACGGAACATGCAATGGTAGGTAGGATAGTAGGCATTGACACCGGCGAAACGGATAGAAAGAGAATCCCAGCCGATCGTTAGCACGAGAAAGATTAAAAGGGTAGTGAGGATGATCGCAATGCCGCTTAATGTATTGCGGCTTTTATTTTGCCGGATATTTGCCAATGCTGTTCTGGTTACAGTATTCATGCTCTCACCACCTTACCATCTTCAATGACGATCATATGATCAGCCATCTGTGCGATTGTTTCATCATGGGTGATCATGACAAGTGTCTGTCCATACTCTGAAACACATCCCTTTAAAATGCTGATGACCTCTAATTCTGTCTTGGAGTCAAGATTTCCGGTCGGTTCATCCGCCAGGATGATTGCCGGACGGGATGCCAGTGCCCTGGCAATCGCGACGCGTTGCTGCTGGCCTCCCGAGAGGGTACTTGGAAGGGAGTGGAGTTTATCTTCCATACCGATCCGGCGGATAATACCGGACACATATTCTTCATCTACTTTCCGCCCGTCCAGTCCGATCGGAAGAACAATATTTTCCCATACATTCAGAGATGGGATCAGGTTGTAACTCTGAAAGATAAATCCGATTTTTCTGCGGCGGAAAACGGCAAGATCGTTTTCTTTCAAACGAAAGATGTCTTTCCCCTGAATAAATACTTTTCCGGAGTCCGGCCGGTCAAGACCGCCAAGCATATGAAGAAGTGTGCTTTTTCCGGAACCGGAACGTCCGACGATCGCAGTAAATGAACCTTCTTCTATTTGAAGATCCGTATGATCGATCGCTTTTACAAGGTTCTCACCAGAACCGTAATATTTTACCAGATCACTGGTTTCTAGTATTGTTTTCATAAATAAGCCTCCTTTAAATAGTAATATGATCGGATGCCGGCTTTGTTTTCTTTATAGTGTTAGTATAGACCGGCTCCATTACAGGATGCTTACAAAAAGAATAACAAAATTGTAAGAAATACTTTTTTGAAGTTATATCGTCTGGTGTTTGGATGAGGCATCTGCCGGTTGTTTTGGAAGTGTAAGAATAAAATTACTTCCTGTATGACTACCGGAGGACTTTACACAGATGGTACCTTCCTGTTGTTCTATGATCTTTCGCGCGAGATAAAGACCAACGCCGGATCCATTGGTATCTTTGATCTCAGGAGAATTACCGCGATAGAATCGTTTAAAAATATTTTGGAATTCAGATGGAGAAATACCGATTCCCTGATCCTGGATTTCGATCATAACATAACTTAACAGCTCGGAGACTCTGATCGTAATGGCTGTTTTAGAAGGAGAATATTTTACGGCATTATCCAGTATGTTTACGATGACTTCCTCTGTCCAGCGAGAATCATGGGGAAGCCGGATGTCCGTGAATTCTTCCATAGAAATATCAATCTGCTTTTCATAGGCTTTCATATAAATACTGTTTACCGCTTGTGTCAGAGTGCGCTTTAAACTCTTATTTTCCGGTTTCAGTCGGATCATTCCGGTTTCCAGGCGGGTCAGATGCGTAAAAATATCCAGAAGAGATTCGAGTCTGACGACTTCTTCCCGTTCCTTTTGAATAAATTCTATTCGTTCTTCTGCCGTCAGATCAGAAGAATCGGCAAGTTCGTAGCTCATTTTTAAAGAAGCAAGAGGGGTTTTTAACTGGTGGGAAATGTCCGTGATCAATGCTTTTGTATCTTGTTCTTCCCGGCGGAGCTGTTCTTCTGTTTGTTTTGCAAAATGACGGGATTCTTTCCATTTCTCTTTCAGGTATTCCATTTTATTTTCTGTATCACGTGTCTTTTGCATATTTCGGAAGAGAAGCAAAAGTTCGATAAAAATACCGAGTGACAGGATTCCGGTGATGCAAAGTGTAAAAAATATTATATTTCCGGAAAAAAGACTGTCGGTGAGAGAATACCCATATTTTTCAAATATACGAAGCCCGTTATCTTCGTAACGGCTGTTATTCGGTATTCTTTTTCCATTAAAAATTCCCGCGATCCGAGCTTCATCGTTCGGATACTCTTCTGCCAGCATGCCCATTTGACGAGCGTCTGAGCGGTATAGGAACGTTCCTGCTGCACCAAGGAATGCTGTTTCTAATAGAAGAATGAGAAGGAAGACAGCGATTGCAGGTACTATTTTCGAAAACTTTCTTCTGTCCATATATAACCAATCCCCCTTACATTTTGAATATAAGATCTGCCGATTTTTCTTTTTAAGCGGCTGATCGTAACCGTAACGGTATTTTCATCTACAAATTGTCCATCAATATCCCATACATGTTCCAGAATCTGCTCTTTGGATAAAATCTGTCTTGCATTTTCCATGAAAAACAGAAGAAGCTGAAGTTCCTTTTTACTCAACGAAAGCATTTCGAAGTCTGCAGAATGGATATTTTCCGTTCGTCGATAAGCTTTCATTTCCGTATAAGATACCGATATGATTCCGGAATGAATCGTTGTCTGTGTCGCATGACCGGTTCTTTTCATAAAAGCATGTACTTTTGCAACAAGTACCATAAGACTGAACGGTTTTGTAATATAGTCGTCGGCACCGATATCATAGCCATTGACCATATCGATTTCAGAGTCCAGCGCTGTGAGAAATAAGATAAATACACTGCTTTTTTGTCGGATATGAGAACAGAATTCCAGACCGCTGCCGTCCGGAAGTGTAATATCACTGATGATCATATCCGGAGGAAACTGTTCAAATAGTTGTTCGGCTTCGCGCACCGAATAGGCCGAATGAACGATATATCCTTCTTTTTGCAGTTTCATGGAGATACCGCGGTTTAAATTTTTATCATCTTCGAGCAATAATATTGTATTCATGATGGTATCCTTTCAAAAATAAATTTCTATTGAAAATTGTACATAGGATCAGAAAAAAAGTCTACAGAAATTGCAGATCATAGAAAAAATACAGCCAGGAACGGAAAAGACTCTTTATTTTCAAAGAGTTGTGATATATACTGAATAGAAAAAGAAGAAGAGGTTGCAACAATGGCTTTTAAAGAGGTAAAACAATATTTCGAACAGTTTGGTATGGGACAAAAGGTACTGGATTTGGATAAATCCAGCGCGACAGTAGAAGAAGCAGCCAGAGCGATTGGCTGTGAACCTTGTCAGATTGCAAAGACGATGTCGTTTCTGATCGGTGAAAAACCGATTTTAATCGTTACAGCAGGAGATGCGAGAATTGATAATAAAAAATACAAAACGATGTTTCACAAAAAAGCAAAAATGGTTCCGGTGGCTCAAGTAGAAAAGGTGATCGGACACGCTCCGGGTGGCGTATGCCCATTTGTAATCCATCCGGAGGTTACGGTATATCTGGATGTATCACTGAAACGATTTCACAAGATTTATCCGGCAGCAGGCAGTGATCACAGTGCGGTTGATCTGTCACTGGAAGAATTAGAAACGTATTCACATTTTACGGATTGGGTCGATGTCTGTAAAGATTGGGGCATGCACGGTTGATCTGACGGCAGCAGGATCGTAGAATCAATGGAAAGAGATAAAACAATTCATTCTAATCTAAGAAAGACAAGATTTCCTTCATATTTGTTTATGGAATGTTTATAAAAGTTTAGACTTTAAAAATTGATTTTGAAAGAGAGAAAAAATATAATATAAGCATAGTAAATGAAGCGAGACATTTACTT